>JAULXU010000080.1:0-4721 GCA_032118285.1 Ilumatobacteraceae bacterium | reverse complement strand
TGTCGACAATCATGTTGCCGCTCGGCTCATGCACGGGCAGTTCCGCCCCGATCGCGGCGGCCATGGGCTCCTCGATGATGTGGACCGGGCGACGCGCACCGGCGTACTCGGCGGCGTCCTGCACCGCGCGCTGTTCGACACCGGTGATTCCGGACGGCACGCAGATCACCATGCGGGGCTTGGACCATCGGCTCGAGGAGATGCGCTGGATGAAATAGCGCAGCATCTTCTCGCAGACGTCGAAGTCCGCGATGACGCCGTCCTTGAGGGGCCGTATGACCTGGATGTTCTTGGGCGTGCGCCCCATCATCCGCTTGGCCTCCCAGCCCACGGCCACCGGTCGCCCGGCCTCGTCGATGGCCACGACGGAGGGTTCGTTGAGCACGATGCCCTGACCGCGCACGTACACGAGCGTGTTCGCGGTTCCGAGATCGATCGCGATGTCGCGACCGAGGGCGAGGGGATTGCTTCGGCTCATGGGTGTCGCTCCGACCGGGCCGACGACTCGTGCCCCGACCCCTGGGTCATGGTAACCAGCACCGGGTCAGAGGCCAGGGAAGAAGATTCCCAGCTCGCGCGACGCGGACTCGGCCGAATCGCTCCCGTGGACGAGATTCTCGGTGAACAGGGTTCCGAGGTCTCCCCGGATGGTCCCCGGCGCGGCTGCGCGCGGATTGGTGGCCCCCATCATCGACCGCACGATCTCCCACGTGTCCTCCGGGCCCTCGACGGCCATCGCCACGACGGGGCCACGCGACATGAAGGTGACGAGGTCGGGGTAGAAACCCTTTCCGGCGTGCTCCTCGTAGTGGCGCGCGAGAATTCCCGCGTCGAGCGACCGCAGTTCCATGGCGGCGAGACGGAGGCCCTTCTTCTCGAACCGGCCGATGATCTCGCCGACAAGACCCCTCTCGACGGCGTCGGGCTTGAGAAGAACGAGGGTGCGCGTGGACATGCCCGACAGGCTACGGCGAACGGAGGAGGAAAGGACCGATTGACCTGCACCCGTGGCGCCAGATCAGGTCAGCACCCGTCGGAGGTGGGCCTTGGCATCGCCCACGACATAGAAGGACCCGGTAACCAGGATCGCATCATCGGCGCCGGCGTCGCGCAGGGCTGCATCGCAGGCGGCTCCGACCGACTCGACGACCACCACCGCGTCGCACCCGATTGCGCGTGCCGCGGCCGCGACCTCGGTCGCGGTCCGCGCCCGGGGAGAGGGTGCCGTGCAACAGACCACCGTGTCGAACTCGTCGGCCCGGAACGCCGACAGCGTCTCGACGAGATCGCGCTGGCCTATCGCACCCACCACGAGGATGCGACGGCCCGGCGGGTCGAAGTCGGAGAAGAACACCTCGGCGCACACGTCCGCGCCGGCCGGATTGTGGGCGGCATCGACGATCACGAGAGGTTGGTGACCGAGCACCTCGAAACGACCCGGCACCCATGCCGCCGCCAGTGCCTCCGCGGCGACGTCCGGGTGCACGGGGGCGTCGAAGAACTCCTCCACCGCCGCCAGGGCGACTGCGACATTGGCGGACTGGTGCCGCCCGTGCATGGGCACGAACAGTCCCGGAAGATCCCCGCGCGAGGTGCGAACGTGCACCGACCGGCCGCCGAGCGCAAGCTGGTCGTCGACCACGGCGAAGTCCTCGCCCACCACCCGCATCGACGCGTGGGGTTCGGCACGGAAGATGTCCGTCAGTTCCTCGCGGTCCTCTCCGGAAACCACGATGCTGTCGGGCTTGATGATGCCGGCTTTCTCCCGGGCGATGTCAGCGAGGGTCGGCCCGGCGAACTCGACGTGATCGAGGGCGATGTTCGTGACGACGGCGACGTCGGCGGTGACGACATTGGTCGCATCCCAACGACCGAGCAGGCCCACCTCGATCACTGCGACGTCCACGGCGATGTCGGAGAAACAACGGAAGGCCGCGGCGGTGAGGATCTCGAAATACGAGGGTCGGATGCCCGAGAGGCCCTCGGCCACGGCGACGGACGCCACTGACGCCGTGAAGTCATCCTCCCCCACCGGCACCGCGTCGACCTGGATCCGCTCGCGCACGTCCTCGACGTGGGGGCTCGAGTAGGTCCCCACCCTCAGCCCGTGGGCCATCAGGAGTCGCGTGATGAACTGCGAGGTCGAACCCTTGCCGTTCGTTCCCGTGACGTGCACCACCCGGAAGTCACGCTGGGGGTCGCCCAGTGCCGTGCACAGATGGGCGATGCGGTCGAGCGAGGGGCCGTCGATGCGACCCGTGCGCTCGTAGGAGGCGTGGTCGTCGAGGTACTGGAGGGCGTCGGAGTAGTTCACCGCGAACGGGTCACGAGGCGGCGCGGCGCTGGCGCGGCATGCGTGCTGTGCTCTTGGACACCATGCGCGGAGGTGTGCCTCCCCGGACACTGTCGGCATCCACCACGACCTTGGCCACGTCGTCGCGCCCGGGAACCTCGTACATCACGTCGAGGAGAGTCTCCTCGAGGATTGCGCGCAGTCCCCGCGCTCCGGTGCCGCGTGCGAGTGCCAGGTCGGCGACGGCCTCGAGGGCCCCGGGCTCGAATTCGAGTTCGACGCTGTCGAATTCGAAGATCCTCATGTACTGCTTGACCAGCGCGTTCTTCGGCTCGGTGAGAATGCTCATGAGCGCGCCCTTGTCGAGGGCGCTCACCGCGCCGACCATGGGCAGACGCCCGATGAACTCGGGAATCATCCCGAACTTCTGCAGATCCTCCGGCAGTACCTGGGCGAACAGCTCACCCGGGTCCTTGTCGGCCTTCGACACGACGTGCGCGTGGAAGCCCATTCCCTTGTGCCCGATGCGCTGCTCGATGATCTGTTCGAGTCCCGAGAAGGCCCCGCCGCAGATGAACAGCACGTTGGTCGTGTCGATCTGGATGAACTCCTGATGGGGATGCTTTCTCCCTCCCTGGGGCGGAACGGACGCCACCGTCCCCTCGAGGATCTTCAGCAGTGCCTGCTGCACGCCCTCGCCGGACACGTCACGGGTGATGCTGGGGTTCTCGGCCTTGCGCGCCACCTTGTCGATCTCGTCGATGTAGACGATGCCGCGCTCGGCCTTCTTGACGTCGAAGTCCGCAGCCTGCAGGAGCTTGAGGAGGATGTTCTCCACGTCCTCGCCCACGTATCCCGCCTCGGTGAGGGCGGTGGCGTCGGCCACGGCGAAGGGAACGTCGAGCATCCGCGCCAGCGTCTGGGCCAGGTGGGTCTTGCCGCATCCCGTGGGTCCGAGCAGCAGGATGTTGCTCTTCTGCAGTTCGATGTCGTCGCGACGGATTCCGCCCGACTGCTGGGCGTGCTGCAGGCGGCGATAGTGGTGGAACACCGCCACAGAGAGCACCTTCTTGGCGCGATCCTGTCCGACGACGTACTCGTCGAGGAACGCCCGGGTCTCAACCGGAGTGGGGAGGTTCTCGATCCGGGAGTCGGAGCGGTCGACCGCCTCCTCCTCGATGATCTCGTTGCAGAGTTCGATGCACTCGTCGCAGATGTAGACGCCGGGGCCGGCGATGAGTTTCTTGACCTGTTTCTGGGACTTGCCGCAGAAGGAGCACTTGACGAGTTCTCCCGAGTCACCGAATTTGGCCACGGGGACCCTCCTGCCGAGTGGGGGTCAGCGAATCGGACCGGAGCGGTCCGTGAGCTGACGAGACGTGATCACTTCGTCAATGATTCCATACTCGAGGGCCTCCCGTGCTTCCATTACGAAGTCCCGGTCGGTGTCGGCATGGATCCGCTCGATGCTCTGGCCCGTGTGGAAGGCCAGGATCTCCTCCAGGATGTCCCGCATCCGCAGAATCTCCTTGGCGGCGATCTCCAGATCCGTCACCTGGCCGTACCCGACCTGGCCGTAGGGCTGATGGAGCAGGACCCGGCTGTGGGGAAGGGCGAGGCGCTTGCCCTTGGTGCCCGCCGCCAGCAACACGGCCGCGGCCGAGGCCGCCTGACCGAGACAGATCGTCGCGATGTCGTTCTTGATGAACTGCATCGTGTCGTAGATGGCGAACAGGGAGTTGATGTCGCCGCCGGGACTGTTGATGTAGATGTTGATGTCCCGGTCGGGATTCTCGCTCTCGAGATGGATGAGCTGTGCGCAGATGAGGTTGGCGATGGTGTCGTCGATCGGGGTCCCGAGGAAGATGATGTTCTCCTTGAGGAGACGGGAGTAGAGGTCGTAGACCCGCTCGCCGCGGCTCGTCTGTTCGGTGACGTTCGGGACGTAGTAATTCTGGAAGTTCATCGGTCATCCCCCGTGTTCTCGTCTCCGGACGCCTCGGCACCGGAAGTCTCTTTTTCGGTCGGTTCGCTCCGGTCATGGTCGTGGCCGAGGAGCACCTCGGCATCGAGGGCACGACCCGATGCGTCCACGTACGAGCAGTTGTGCATGAGCCAATCCAGCGCACGCGACCGTCGCAGCTGCGACACGAGGTCGTCCACGGCGTCGTTGCGCTCGTAGGCCCGGCGCACCTTTTCCACCTTCTCCCCCACGCGTTCGGCGATGGAGACGAACTCGGCCTCGACGTCCTCGGACCCGACCTCGATGTTCTCCGCCGCCGCGACGGCGCGCAGGGCCAGATCGACAAGCACGGCCTTCACGGATTGTTCCTTGATGGAGGCGATGAACTGCTCGGGATCCTGACCGGTGATGGACAGCCATTGGTCGATGGAGATTCCCTGGGCCTGGAACTGCTCGATCATGTTG
>JAULXU010000079.1:0-11582 GCA_032118285.1 Ilumatobacteraceae bacterium | reverse complement strand
GCGATTTGCGAGCATGTCGAGGATGGCTTCCGAGACAGTCTCGGTCACCACCGTCTCCAGCCGGATGCTCGGCCCGTTCAGGTCGAGCGAGGTGTTTCCCGTGACCCCCTCACCCCGCACGTGCCCGAGCGAGTAGCCGCGTGCCCCACAGGTCTTGACATCGTCCACGAGGCGGTGCTCGAGGACGGCCTCGGCGACGATCGTGACGAGGATGCGTTCGGTGGTGTCCATGGTGCCTCCGTCAGGTGAGTGTCTGGGCGAGCCAGATGAAGTAGGGGATGCCGACCGTCAGGTTGAACGGGAACGTGATGCCGAGCGAAGCGGTGACGTACAGGCCGGGGCTCGCCCCGGGCAGGGCGATGCGCACCGCGGCCGGGGCGGCGATGTACGAGGCACTGCCGGCGAGCACGGCCATCACCGCCACGCCGCCGGTGGAGAGCCCGGCCGCGCTTCCGAGAACCGCGCCGAGTGATCCGTTGATGAGAGGCAGCGCCACGCCGAGCAGCGCGAGCCGCCAGCCTGCGCCGCCGATGTCGCGCAGTCGTTCGGCGGCGATGACACCCATCTCAATGAGAAAGAGCGTGAGTGCGCCCGTGAACAGGCCGACGAAGAGCGGATCGGTCGGGGTCATCCGCTCGTTGCCGACGACTCCGCCGACGAGGAGCCCAGTGACAAGAAGAGCGATGCTGCGTCCGCGCACCACCTCGGCCAATCCGCTGCGCCAGTCGCCACCCGACGATCCCCGGGCCAGGAAGAGTGCGACGACGATGCCGACGATCTCGAGCACGGCCAGCAGTCCCGTCGCGTATCCCTCGTAGGCGATGTCGCGGGCGTCGAGGGAGGCGATGAGCACGGTGAAGGTGACCGCCGAGACCGAGCCGTAGTGGGCGGCAAGGGCTGCGGAATTCACCGTGTCGAGTCGGCCCGCGGCGCGGAACAGGGCGAAGGCCACGAGCGGGGTGACCACGCCGAGAACGAGCGCCGCGAGAAGCGGCTTCCAGAGATCGCCGGGCGAGGAGTCGGCGAGGGCCCTGCCACCCTTCATGCCGATGGCGAGCAGCAGATAGGTGGAAAGGATGGGGTAGAGGGACTCGGGCAGCCGCACCTCGAACCGGGTGAGCGTGGCCACGAGGGCGACGAGAAAGGCAATGACCGGGGCGGTGAGCAGGCTGTCGAGAACGGCGGAGGCGAGCACGGCCCCACGCTAGGGAATGTCGGCTCATCGAACAGGATTCCTCCGGAGCCGTGCCGGGAGATGGTCCGGCATTACCCTGCGGCCATGGATGTCATCGATGCCGTGAACAGAAGAATGTCCGTGCGGCAGTTCACCTCCGAGCCCGTGCCCGACGAGGTGCTGCGCGGACTCGTGGCCGACTCCGCCCGGGCCCCGAGCGGGGGGAATCTCCAGCCCTGGCGCATCTACGCGATCAACGGCGAATCGATGGTGCGGTTCCTCGCGCACCTCGAGGACAGGCCCCTCGTCGAGGAGCCGGAATACCCGATGTATCCCGCGGGGCTCGTCGAGCCCTACCGCACCAATCGTTTTCGCATCGGCGAGATGATGTACGAGACGCTTCGCATCCCCCGCGAGGACAAGTCCGCGCGCATGGCCCAGGTGGCCCGCAACAACGTGTTCTTCGATGCCCCGGCGGCCATCTTCTGTTTCGTCGATCGTCAGATGGACCGGCCCCAGTGGTCGGATCTCGGGATGTACCTGCAGACGTTCATGCTGCTGGCGGTGGAGAGGGGCCTGGCGACCTGCCCCCAGGAGTACTGGTCGCTGCGCCACAGGGCCGTGAGCGACTTCGTCGGCGCACCGGAGAACGAGATGCTGTTCTGCGGCATCGCCATCGGTCATGCCGACGACTCGGCCCCGATCAATTCCCTGCGGTCGCATCGCATGGACGTGGACCACTTCGCCCGCTTCGTCTGACCTGTCTCAGTCGAAGGTTTCGGCGAGGCGCGCGCGCACCAGACGTCGCACGAGCAACGGGTGGACGTCCATGCCGACGTGCCGATGAGGTAGGAACCTTCCACGCGGAGCATCGGTTGGTTCCAGGCGATCCCCCGCTCGGCACGCGGGAAGGCCTGTGCGAGGTCGTCGAGCCCCGGTGGACGATGACGAGGGCATCGGCATGGGTGCGATTGAGACCGTGAACCTACATTCCGTGACCATTTTCACCATCGCCGGGAAACCGTCACAGGGAAATGCTGGTCCCTGGACGGCGGGATTAAGGTTGCTGACATGAAGACGAAGGAACTGACGAGCCCTCAGCGCATCCTCGAGCGCGCCATCGAGGTGCTCGAGGAGCAAGGCGAGGCCGGAATCCGCACCCATCAGATCGCCGAAGACTGCGGCGTGACCGCACCAATTCTCTATCGGGCGTTCGGCGACCGCGAGGGCCTCATCGTGGCGGCCAATGCCGAGCGGTACCGGCGCAATCGCGACTATCTCGGGGAGCAATTCCGCGAAGCCGCACGGGCGTGCTCGTCGCGTGAGCAGTTCCGGGGAATCGTCGGCCGGCTTCTCGAGTTCATGAACTCCCCCGACAGGGCTCCGGCACGTCGATTCCGCGCATCCGTGCTCGGAGGCGCGGTGACGCGTCCCGACCTCGCAGCCGAGGTCATCCGGGCCGATGCCCTCGTGGTGGCCGCGTACGCCGACACACTCGCGCTCGCGCGCCAACAGGGGTGGGTCGACTATCGGGGCGATTTCACGATCCTCATGTACTGGTTGATCGGCGCCATCGACGGTCGCGTGCACCTGGAAATCGTCGACAAGGACCTCGACACCTCCCAGTGGGACGCACTGCTGGTGGCATCCATCATGGGGGCCCTCTTCGGGAACGACGGCAGGTGAGCGGACCCGGCGATCCCCTCGTCGACGAGCACGGACGTCCGGAACCGCACCCCGCCGCCGACGAGTCGACGACCCTGCTCGGCTTCCTGGCGTTTCAGCGCGCGACGCTCGAGTGGAAGTGTCGAGGCGTGAACGCGGTCGGAATGCGCTCGCGCACCGCCGCCTCATCGATGACGCTGGCCGGCCTGCTCAAGCACATGGCGTGGGTGGAGGACCACTGGTTCTCCCACTGGTTGCACGGCAACGAACGCGGCGAGCCGTGGCGCAGCGTCGACTGGAGCAGTGATCCGGATTGGGAGTGGACGTCGGCACTGCTCGACGACCCCGAGGAGCTCCGTGCGGTGTGGCGGTTGGCCGTGGCGCGCTCCGAGGCACTGACGGCCGAGGCACTCGTCTCGGGTGATCTCGGCACCGTGGCGGTGCGGCGCTGGGAAAACGGCGAGGCGCCGAGCCTGCGCTGGATTCTCGTGCACATGATCGAGGAGTACGCCCGCCACAACGGACATGCCGATCTGCTGCGCGAGGCAGTCGACGGGGAGACGGGCGAATGAGCACGCTCGTCGGACGAACCGGCACGGCACTGCTCGTCGTCGACCTGCAGGTGGGCGTCGTGGCGGACGTCCACGATCGCGACGGCGTCGTGTCCCGCGTCGCGACCCTGGTGGATCGGGCGCGACTCTCGGGGTGTCCCGTGGTGTGGGTGCGCCACAACGACGAGGAACTCGTCGAAGGCTCGGAGGAGTGGGAACTCGTGGGCGTGCTCGCACCGAACCCGGCCGAACGGCTGGTGGAGAAACGATTCGGCGACGCCTTCGAGGAGACCGATCTCGGGGATGTGCTCGCCGGTCTGGGCGTCTCGAGAGTCGTCGTGTGCGGGGCACAGACCGAGTGGTGCATCCGCTCCACCCTGCACGGGGCGGTGGCCCGCGGTTACGACGCGGTTCTCGTGGCGGATGCCCACACGACCACCGACGCCACACACGACGGCGTGGACCTGCCTGCAGCCGCCGTCATCGCCCTCACCAATCGGTACTGGAGTTGGCACTCGGCTCCCGGCCGATCGACCGGCGCCGAACCCGCCGTGTCGGTGGCACTGACCGCCTAGGAGCGACTGCGGGGTGCGGCGGGCCGGGTCTCGACACCGAAGTGGTCGACGAGATACTGGGCCATCACCACCACGGCGATTCCGGCGAACGACGCGGCGTCCGATCGCCACGGTGCCGCCACCGCGTAGGTAGCCGACCCGACCACGGCGAGCAGCGCGTGGGGAGTGCTGGCCAACAGAACACGGGGGACCTGGCCCTGGAGCACCGAGACGAGCATGCCACCTCCCACCGCGCTGAACGTCCCGATGAGGACCGTGTTGAGCGGCGGCAGTCCCGCCTCGCGGGCGTATGCGACGCCGACGACGGCGAACAATCCGAGCCCCACGGCCTCACCGAGGCGGGTGAGGGGGGCGATGCGATGGATCCATCGATGGGTCGCGGTCACCACGACCACGGCCGCGGCGACCGCCACGACGTACCACGGATCACGCAAGGACTCCGCCGGAAGATTGCCCAGCAGCAGGTCGCGGATGAATCCGCCCCCGAGCCCCATGAGCAGGGCGAACACCGCGACACCCACGATGTCCCAGCGTCGCGAGTCGTCGGTGTATCCGCGCAGGGCGCCGAGCACGGCGTTGACGAACACGGTGGCAAGGCCGAGCCACAGGGGGGTGCTCGCCGCCAAGTCGGGGACGTCGACTGCGAGCACGCTCGAAGGGTAGTCCCGTCACGGACCGGGGAGCGTGGAAGGACCCCGGCGGATCGCTCCACCGGGGTCCTTGCCTTCGTTCGACATGCGGCACGAGGCCGCATGGCTCAGATGTCGAGCGAGAACAGGTTCAGCATCCCGGCCTTGATGGCGGGGCCGAACAGCGCAGCCTTCTCGTCGTTGACCACGGTGGATGCAACGCCGAACATGAACAGCGCGCCGCCGGCCATGGAGATGTTCTTGAAGAAGCTGACGGTCTCGGTCTGCTTGGCGTCACCCTCCGCCTTCCAGAAGTCGTGCATCTTCAGGGCCATGACGAGCAGGACGACGGCGGCCACGAGGGCTCCGAGGTCGGCCCAGAAGCCGAGGATGATCGAGACGCCTCCCGCCAGCAGGGCGAGTCCCGACAGGGCGACGGCGGGCTTGGCGGCCGGCACCTTCTTGTAGGTGGCGTATCCGGTCATCGCGTCGAGGTGGCGGAGGTGGTTGAGGCCGCCGCTGACGAGCATGATCGCAAACAGGATGCGACCGGCGAGAAGGACGATGTCCATGGAATGTCTCCTTGTGTTGGCGGACCGGGACGGTCCGGGTTGACGGCGAAACCCTAGACCCCGATGGTTGCGATGTCAACTATTGCGAGGCGGTCGGGTTATGCTCTCTCGCGTGGCAACCAAATGGCTCGACTCCGCCGAGATGGCCGCCTGGCGTTCGTTCATCGAGACCTCCGGCGACCTGCTCAAGGCCATCGAGCGGGACCTGGCTCCCTTCGGCCTCGACCTCGGCGATTACCAGCTGCTGGCGATGCTCTCGGAGGCCCCGGGCCAGGGTCTCCGCCTGTGCGACCTGGCCGACACCCTGAGGGTGACCCGCAGCGGTCTCACGCGGCGGATGGACGGGGTGCTCTCGAAGAAACTCGTCGCCCGGGTTCCCTCCACCACCGACCGCCGAGTGGCCCATGCGCGCATCACCGCCAAGGGAACCGAGGTGCTGCGCACCGTCGCTCCTCATCACCTGGAGAGCGTGCGTCGCCTCATGATCGACCGCCTCACATCTGGCGAGGTCCGGGCCATTGCCAGTGCGTTCGGCAAAATCGCCGACGGGCTGGCCGAGGAGGAATGACCGCCCAGGTCAGCCCTTGACGCGCGCCGCGATGGCGCGCAGGCCGTCCACGAGTCCCTCGCGCTCGGCGTCGTCGAGCACCGCGAACGCCGGGGCGACGATGGAGTCGGTGATCTCCTCGGCGCGGGCCAGGCGCGCCTCCTCGTCGGGTCCAGTCGTCGGTGCGTCGTCGGGACCCCAGCCGAACATCGCGACCATGTCAGGCCGCTTCAGGTGGTGCGCGGTCTTCGAATCGATGCCGGCCGCGCGCAGTGCGGCAAGATGCGCGCTACCGCGGAACTCGCGCAGGACCGCGATGAGCTGCATGGCCCGACCCGACGGGTCGGTCGCGAGTTCGAGCGACGAGATGCCGGCGTAGAGGGCCAGCGAGTCCGGATCGGCTGCCGCATTCACCTTCTCGGCGGCGGACACGAAGGCGGCGAGATCGAGACCCTCGAGCTTGGCGCGCCCGAATGCGGCACAGCACTCGAGGTGGGCTTCGGCGGCGCGCCGGGGGGCCACCTTGTCGCGGGCGCCGTTCCAGACACCGGTGATGACGGCGGGGTTGAAGTACCCGAACGCCGAAGAGACGAGGGCCGGGTCGCAGTCACCGAGCGAACCTCCGCGACCGAGGATGTAGAACTCCATGCCGTTGAGTCCGAGGTCCTTGCCGACCTGACCGGTCTCGGGGACGAAGTAGAAGGCTGCGCCGAGATCGTTGATGAGTGGCGCGGCGACGGAGAGAAGTTCCTTGGTGTCCATGTCGCGACAGTAACCCCGCACCGGGCCAGGGTCGTCATCGGGGGCCAGGGGCGATTCAGCCCCCGACGGCGGTGAGATCGGGCCCCACGATGATGTCGCCGGGGAAGTGGGCGGCCGCCAGTGCGCGCCACTCGTCCTCCTGGCCGGGTTGGAGGGGCGGGACGAAGTGGGTGAGGACGAGGGTTCCCACCCCCGCCCGTGCCGCCGTCATGGCGGCCTGCTCGACGGTGGAGTGGTAGTCGAGGATGTCGAGGAATCGCTGGCTCGTGGGGATGAGGGATGCGATGGTGCGCACGAGGTCCTCGCGGATCACGGTCTGGACGTAGTAATCGGCGTCCCTGCACAATTCATCGAGTTCGGCGCAGGGGATACCGTCGCCGGCCAGGGCAGCGACGGTGCCGTCGTGCTCGAGACGGAAGCCGACCGAGGGCTCGACCGGGCGGTGGTCGGTGCGATGGACCGACACGGTCACGTCGCCGACGGCGAAAGAGTCTCCAGGTGACACCTCGATGACGTTGACGGACATCGGGCCGCCAGCGCGCAGGTCGTCGTGGTGGGCGGTGCGGTAGCCGATGTCGGCGCCGAGCATCGCCATCATCCCTGCCACCATCTCGGCGGTGCCGGGCGGACCCCAAATGGGCAGGGGTGAGGCAAGTGGGGAGGCGACCCAACGGGTGGTGACGACGTCGTTGAGTCCGCAGATGTGATCCGAGTGGAGATGGGTGAGCAGCACCCCGGTCACCGCGGGCGGCGGACACATCGCACCGGTGAGGCGCATGACCACGGCGCGTCCGGCGTCGACGAGGATGTTGGCGTCCCCGGCCTGCACGAGCGTGGAAGGTCCGGCACAGACGGCACTGGGCAACGGACTTCCGGTACCGAGGAGGGTGATGCGCATGGGGCGAACCTAACCCACGGTCCGTGCCGTGGTGCGGGTCGGAGGTTGAGTGTCAGAACGTGCGGGAGCGCACGACGACGACGGTCGTTCCCGTGGTGCCTCGCCGCGTGCTCGACACGCTGACATTGGCGTAGAGCCAACGGGCATCGGCGTCGGCGAGACGGACGCACCCGTGCGAGGAGGGGCGAACGCCGAGAGGGGTGAAGTGGGGACGACGCCTGCCCTTCTTGTCCACGGTGTAGGGGATGCCGTGGAAACCGATGTTGTCCCCGCCGGCGCCCTTGGTGAACCGTGTCATCCATTCCATCTTCTCGGAGGGTCGGGCACGGTAGAAGGTGCGCTGGCGTTTGGCGAACACCCGGAACGTGCCCACGGGGGTCGAGTTGGCGAGCCCGGTAGAGGCGTTCATCACCGCGACGAGCCGACTCTGTCCCCGCACGGTCGTGTAGGCGTACACCTTCTGTTCGCGCAGGACGACGACGATCTTCGTCAGACGGACCTTGGCGGGTCGTTTCTGCGGCGCGAGCACCGGCGGCGGGGTGGCCGGAGCCGAAGCGGTCGTGGACGGCACTCCGGTGTCGGACACCCCCGGTTCGGCCGCGGCGACGACCGGGAGGGACGGCACCAGGAAGGCGCCGGACAGTGCAACGGCCGTGCACAGGACCGCGAGACGCGAGACGCGGGGAGAGTGTGTCGCCTTCACGACGTCGAATCTAGTTCCGCCCCGCGAACGGCGAGATGACCCTCAGACGGAGGCGGTCTCGAGCGCCTCGAGCAGGGTGTTCCAGGCGAGCACAGCGCACTTGATCCGCACGGGGAACTTCACCACGCCCTGGAGTGCCTCGAGGTCGCCGAGGGGCGCGTTCTCCGCCGTCGTGTCGAGGGGTTCCTCTTCTATGGACATCATGTGCTTGAAGCGAGACACCAGTGCCCGCACCTCGTCCACGGGTTTTCCCTTCACCGCCGCGCTCATCATCGAGGCCGAACTCTGGGAGATGGAGCAACCCTGACCGGCGATGCGCACGTCGGCGACACGTCCGTCCTCCACGAGCAGGTACACCTCGATCTCGTCGCCGCACAGCGGATTGTGACCCGTCGCCGAGACGGCGGGCGCCTCCAGCGAACCCCGATTGCGGGGGTTCTTGTAATGGTCGAGAATGATCTCGCGGTAGAGGTCCTCGAGTCCCGGCACGGTCGTCTCCTTGGTCGTTGTCAGGGGGCGAAGAAGTCGCCCGTGTGTTCGAGGGCGTCGCACAGGGCATCGACCTCGTCCTCGGTGTTGTACAGGTAGAAACTGGCCCGCACGGTGGCGTTGGCGCCGAGGATGCGCATGAGGGGCTTGGCGCAGTGGTGACCGGCGCGGACGCACACGTTCCACTGGTCGAGCACCTGGCTCACGTCGTGGGGATGCACGTCCCGGAACGAGAAACTGACGGTGGCTCCGCGCAACTCGGGATCCGGGTTTCCGTGGACCACGAGGTCGTCGCCGAAGCGGGCGGCGAAGGTGTCGAGGGCGTACCGCAGGATCTCCTTCTCGTGGGCCCGCACGTTCTCCATTCCGACGCACGTCAGGTACTCGACCGCGGCGCCGAGACCGACCGCCTCGACGACCGGTTGGGTTCCGGCCTCGAATTTCGCGGGCAGTTCGGCACACTCGAAGCCGTCGAGGCGCACGTCGGAGATCATGTTTCCCCCGCCGAGGAACGGAGGCATCTCATCGAGGAGGTTCTCGCGCCCCCACAGCATCCCGAGGCCAGTGGGACCGGTCATCTTGTGGCTGGAGAACGCGACGAAGTCGGCGTCCCAGGCCTGCACGTCGGTGGGGCAGTGCGGCACCCACTGGCAGGCGTCCACGACGGCGATCGCTCCATGGCGATGGGAGGCCGAGCACAGTTCCGCCACGGGGTTGATGGTGCCGAGCACGTTCGACATGGCCGTGAACGAGAAGACTTTTGCCCCCTCGAGCAGCCCGTCGAGACCGGACAGATCGAGGAGCCCGTCGCCGGTGAGGGGCACCCAGCGGATCTCGAGGCCGCGTTCGGCCGCGAGCATCTGCCAAGGAACGATGTTGGCGTGGTGCTCCATGTGGGTGAGCACGACGACGTCACCGGGGGCGAGGCCCGAGCCCCACGAGCGGGCGACCAGGTTCAGCGACTCGGTGGCGTTCTTGGTGAAGACCACCTCATGGGCACTGGGGGCGTTGATGAAGCGGGCCACGGCACCGCGCGCGCCCTCGAAGGCATCCGTGGCCTCGGCGGCCAGGCGATAGGCACTGCGGTTGGTGGGGGCGTAGCCGTTGCGCAGGAAGCGGTCCATGGCATCGATGACCTGCACCGACTTCTGCGACGTGTTCGCCGAATCCAGGTACACGAGCGGACGGTCGTCGATGCGCCGCGCGAGCACCGGGAAGTCGCGTCGCAGAACGCCGGCATCGAGGGTCATGTCAGACCTTGTACGCCTCGTAGCCGTGCTTCTCCAGCTCGGCCGCCACTTCCATGCCGCCGGAGCGCACGATGCGTCCCTCCACCATGATGTGCACGTGGTCGGGCTGTAGTTCGTCGAGCAGGCGCTGGTAGTGCGTGATGAGGAGGATGCCCAACTGCGGACGATCCGCGCGCACCTCCCGGATGCCCTGGGCCACGATCCGCAGCGCATCGATGTCGAGGCCCGAATCCGTCTCATCGAGGACGGCGAACTCCGGCTCGAGGAGCGCCATCTGCATGATCTCATTGCGCTTCTTCTCCCCTCCGGAGAAGCCCTCGTTGAGGTACCGATCCACGAAGGACGAGTCCATCCCGAGACGCTTCATCCAGTCCATGGCGGACAGGCGAAGTTCCAGAACGGAGAGGTCGATGCCCTTGCGCGCGGACAGCGCCTGACGAAGGAACTGAATGACCGACACCCCGGCAATCTCCTGGGGGTACTGGAAAGCGAGAAAAATTCCGGCCCTGGCCCGCTCGTCGGTGGGCCAGTTGGTGATGTCCTCACCGCGGTACACGAGCCGTCCCTCCGTGACCTCATATTCAGGGGAGGCGAGAAGGGTGCTGGCAAGGGTCGACTTTCCGCAGCCGTTCGGCCCCATGATCGCGTGCACCTCGCCCGGTGCGATGGTGAGATCGACGCCACGGAGGATCTCGTCGGCGTCCTGGTCATCCTCGGCGACGGGCCGGGCATGGAGGTTTTCGATGCGGAACAGGTCGCTCACGGGCCCCAGTGTAGGGCCGTTGTTCGATTAGTCCTATCCCCGTAGTGCTAATTGGAGGACTGCCGGACCCGTGAGAGGCGGCTCAGTCGACCGTCACGAGGTCGCGCCAGAGGTCCCGGTAGGACCCGTGCTCGAGAGTGTCGTCGACGTATCCGTGAGCGCGCAACATGCGGTGGTACCGGGGCAGATTGCGAAAGGGGATTCCCGAGTCGACGTGGTGGGCGAGATGGAATCCGATGTTGTAGGGCACGAGGTAGAAGCGCGCCAGACGGTGTTGCACGACGGAATGCGTGGTGATGCGGCGGTCGCGGTCGGCCTGCATTCCCCCGTGTTCGGCGACGGATCGCAGCCGGTTGATGACCCGCCACAGGGTGAAGTACGGCACGACCCACAGGAAGAACCACAGCTCGGGGCGACCCGCCGCGGCGAAAGCGCCGAGCACGAATAGCTGCACCAGGACCATCTTCCACAGGGTGCGTCGCACCCTCGGATCGGGTGAGCGAAACCCCCTCATCTGTGCGCGGAAGAGTCGCACACCCGTGCGACCGGTGAGGTCGCGCACCAGTTTGCGCCGCAGGCTCGCGGGCTCTATCGGATAGTTGGCATAGAGCGGGATGTCGGGCTCCTCGGGCCCGAACTCCTCGCGATGGTGGGCCATGTGCACGCGCCGGTATGCGGGCGTGCTCGTGACGACCGGATAGCCGAGGAGCCAATCGCCCACGAGGTCGTTGATCCGTCGGTGGGAAAAGAGCAGGCGGTGTGCCGCCTCGTGCATCAGCGAAAGGAACTGGGCATGGGTGCGCCCCATGAGGAGGAAGGCGGCCGCCCAGGCGACGGGATGTGCGAGTCGCACTGCGGCAACGATGATGAGGACGGTCTGTCCGTAGAGCCACAGAACCGACCAGGCGTTCCGCCAACCCGGGATGCGGCGCAGGTCCGCGCGCACCGAGGGAAGCGGCCGCCCGTCGACGGTGATCTCGGCGTTGTCCACCACCGTCGGCAAC
>JAULXU010000078.1:0-3488 GCA_032118285.1 Ilumatobacteraceae bacterium | reverse complement strand
GGCGGCACGGAAGGGGCCGAGGAGGGGCTCCATATCGGAGAAGAATCCGGGCCAACTCTTTGAAACAACCTCGGGATTCTCGATGCCGATCCCCGGACACAGGGAAGAGAGCACGGCGAAAGCCATGGCCAAACGATGGTCATGAAGTGTCGACAGGACGGTCGGCTCGAGTCTCCGACCCCCAGTGATGTCCAGCCCGTCGGGCACCGGCCGAACATCGGCTCCGAGCCGCCGCAGCTCCCCGGCGAGCCCCTCGATTCGATTGCTCTCCTTGCTCCTGATGAAACCCACACCGCGCAGTCGGCTGTTTCCAGCCGCACCGAGGCATGCCACGGCGACGGCCGGAACGAGGTCCGAGCAGTCGGACATGTCGAGATTCACGGGATTCAGCGGGGCTCCATCGTGCGAGATGACCGTCAGTCGTCCCTTCGACTCGACCCTTCCGCCCATCTCCTCGGCGATGTCGAGCATCCGTTCGTCTCCCTGTCCCCCGCCCCGGTGCAGATCAGGAATGGATACGCACCCGGAACCGAGCAGCACTGCCACGATCGGGAACGCCGCAGAGGAGTGATCAGCGTCAACAGCGAAGTCTGCTCCCTCATAGCCACTCCCCTGCACGGTCCAGCCGTGTGAGGGGCCGGTCACCTGCACCTCGGAGCCGAACCTGGTCATGACCTCGCGGGTCATCTCCACGTAGGACGAGGAGACGAGCCGGCCGGACGATGCGATTGCGATGCCACCCTCCAGAATGGGGCCGATCAGCATGAGGGCGCTGATGAACTGACTGGAGATCGAGCCCGGGACGTGAAGGGCGCCACCGCGGATGGGGCGACCACCGGAACGCACCGGGAGATGTCCGGCCCGGTCGAGCTCGACCACATCTCCTCCGAGGGAGCGAAGTGCCGAGTAGAGATCCTCCATGGGACGGTCCCGCAAGGGTCCGTCACCGTCGATGACGTGTGCTCGGGTGGACGTCGCGGCAACGGCCGTGAGAAAGCGCGAGGTCGTACCCGCCAATCCACACCTGATTTCCGGAGAGAGCCGGTCCGCGGATCCGCCGACCACGGACCACGAGCCGCCTCCCAGATCCTCGGCCGCACCTGCCGCCGAGAGTGCCTCGATCATTCGGGCACAGTCGTCCCCGTGGGGCACGCCGTGCACACGCGATGTCCCCTTCGCCAGGAACGCGCACACGAGCGCGCGATTGGCGATGCTCTTCGACCCCGGCACGGCGATCACGGCATCTGACGGACCGGTCCTTCCCGGGAGAATGATGGGAGGAATCACGACAGAAGGGAGACGGATGGCCGGAAACCCCGGGCGAGGAGTCCACCGCGGAAGACGTCGGATTGTTCGCGGCGAACAACGAGCACCATGACTCCGCGCGACCCCTCCGTTGAGTGCAGCACCTCGAAGTCGCTGACGTTCACACCGAGTTCGCCCGAGAGCGAGAACACCTCCGCGGCCGCCCCGGGACGATCGGGGATGGGAATCCGCACCTCGGCGAGGTCCTCGATCGGACCCGCCGTTGTGGGGAGGTTGTGACGAGCCGCTCTCGCAGCGTCGAGAAACACGCCCAGAGCGTCCCGGTCGCCATCCGAGACGAAAGCACGGACGTTCTTGAGGCCGGTGATCAGATCATCGAGTCCACCCACGATGGAATCTCGATTCGCGGCACAGATGTCCAGCCAGATTCGCGAGCCACCCGAGGCGATGCGCGTCATGTCGCGAAAACCACCCGCCGCGAGTCGCAGCAGGGCAAGACTGTCGCTCGATCGGCTGTCTGCCAGGGTCATCAGAGCGGCGGCTGTGAGGTGGGGCACGTGGCTCACCGTGGCCACCAGATCGTCGTGCGTTCCCGCATCCAGGGCCACCACCTCGGCACCGAGCCGACTGACAAAGGATGCCACGAGGGCGAAGCTGTCGTCGGAAGTGTGCTGTGAAGGCGTGAGGACCCAGGTCGCGCCCTCGAACATGGCGGCATCGGCGCCGTCCAGACCGTCCAACTCCGAACCCGCCATGGGATGCCCCGGAACAAAGCGTGGGTCCGACACGGCGCTGCTCACGGGGAGCTTGACGGACCCGACGTCGGTCACCACGCCCCGCGTGCCCGAGAGGGCCGCCGTCACCTCAGCCGCAAGACCACCTACGGGAACTGCGACAACCGTGAGTACGGCATCCGGATCGAGACCCTCCGAGTCGATGAAGCCCCGGGCCACTGCCTCCTCTGCGCGCCCCGGAACGGAGTCGGAGCCGAGCACCCTGTAGCCGAGCCCGCGTGCAGCACCCGCCACCGAGGCGCCCACGAGTCCGAGGCCCACGACATTGATGGTTCGAGTAGGTGGGCCCACGAACGAATCGTATCGGTCAGTCTCGAACGCCCGCGACTGAATACAGCGCACGTACTTCGTCGGTCGACAGGGTACGAAAGGTGCTCGGGGCGAGCGATCTATCCGTGAGCGGACCTATCCGAACCCGAACCAGGCGCCGAACCGGATGTCCCACGGCCTCGCACATTCGTCTCACCTGCCGATTGCGACCCTCATGGATGGTGATGCGCAGCACTCCCGGCGCCGGCTGGGACACCTTCGCTGGTGCCGTCATTCCGTCGTCGAGCTCGACGCCGTCCCGGAGTTGGCGAATCGCCCCGGAACCCACCCCACCCGGACCCGACACGAGAACGTCGGCGAGGTACTCCTTCTCGACGCCATTGCTCGGGTGCGTCACCAGGTGGGCCAGGGCTCCGTCATTCGTCAACAGCAGCAATCCCTCGGTCTCCAGGTCGAGCCGGCCGACGGCGAAAACGCGCGGCTCCGCCGGAATCAGATCGACCACCACGGGTCGTCCCCGGGCATCGCTGGAGGCCGTGATGACACCCGCAGGTTTGTTGAGCAGGTAGTACACGAGGTCGGGACGCGTGCCGATCTCCGTCCCGTCCACACTGACCGTGTCACCCTCGCGAACGCGAGCACCGAGGGAAGCACGCGAACCGTTGAGCGTCACCCTGCCCTCGGCAATCAGGTCCTCGCACACCCGACGGGCTCCGTAGCCGACACGCGCCAGCACCTTCTGGAGGCGCTCGCCGGCAACGGACGGATCAGGGTCCTGAGTCGCCATCGTCCGTGGCCGCGGATCCGTCCAAACTCAGCGTCTTTTCCAGTGCCTCGACGAGTGCGGCGTCCGGCACGAAGGAGGCAATGGTAGGAAGATCCCCTATCGCCGAGATTACCAGCTTCTCGAGGAACAGGGGAGTCGTGCCCCACAGCACGGCCTGTCCGGGACCATCGTCACGTCAGACCGGGGATATGTAGGCCCGTCCGTGCAGCGAGCGCAGGACCGACTCGGGATCAACCCCGCGAACCGATGCGATCTGCAGTCGGGAGATGGGCTGTTTGTAGGCGATGATGGCCAGCGTTTCGAGGGCAGCCGCCGAGAGACGCGCTCTCTGTCCGTCGAGCATAAAACGTTCCACGTAGTGCGACAGGTCG
>JAULXU010000077.1:0-2444 GCA_032118285.1 Ilumatobacteraceae bacterium | reverse complement strand
CAGGCGCCGGACTCGCCGCGCCCCGTGCCGTTCATAGAGTTCTGGGTGGACGGGCAGCCGACGATCTCGGAGTTCACCGACTCGGAGGCGTCGATCTACCTCGTCCGCCTTGGCATCCGCGCCCGAGTGTCATCGGCCGCCCTTGCCACCACGGTCGGGCCGCCGTCGACGACGACCAGCACCGCCGCACAGGTGGCCGCCCTGCACGCCCGGGCGATTTCGATGTGTCGCCTCGCGCAGATCGTGACTTCGGAATACCTCCGCGAGGCCGGGCTTTATCTGGAGCCCACGAGCGCCTTCGGCATCTGCTGGAACAACATCAGCGCCCCGCCCGCGCTGGACATCGCGAGCTCGGTCCCGGCCGACGGGTCGGGCACGATCTCGGCCGACGCCGTGGCGTTCCTTGACGTGTATCAGCGGCTTTACGTCCCGGCGGGCATCGCACAGGCGCCGCCGCCGCCGCCGGTCCCGCCCCCGCTTATTCCCTGACCCTTCCCTGTAGGTGACCCCATGTGCGGATTGAACCCCCGAAGCCGCCTCGTTCTCGCCAAGCTCGAAACCACCCCCGGATCCGACCCGACCCCGGCGGTCGGCACCGATGACCTGTTCGTTTCGATGGACAGCCCCGGGATCAAGCTCGGCGTCACGCAGGTCGGCAACGAGCCCGCGAGCCCGACCGGCTATGAACTCCCCGCGGCCATCGCGACGATCAAGCCGACAGCAACCTACCGGATCCCGCTTTATGGCAAGGGCCTCGCGCTTAGCGTGCCGGTCCTACCTCGGTGGCTCTCGGTCATCCTCGCGAGCTGTGGTCACGTCGACCTGAGCGCCGGATCGCCCTCCGGGTCGGAGGTCATCTGGACCCCCGACAGCATCTATCCCCGCACCACCGCCGTCGGCGGCGCGATAACGGCGCAAAAGTGCACCTTCACCCTCTATGACTACCTCGCCCGCGATGGCGCGGTGAACACCGGAACGAAGATCCTGCAGCGCATGGTCGGGTGTCGCGTGTCGCAGGTCCGGATTGTGCTCACCGTCGGCCAGTGGGCGTTCCTCGAAGTCGACATCCTCGGCCTGTCGGTGCAGCCCGTGGCGAGCACGAACAACCTGTCGGCCGCCGACCTCGACGACGTCCGCACCGACTTCGTCCGCGCCAACGCCGCACAGAGCCAGATCGTGTTCGACGCTGGCACTTACGCCCTTCAGTCGCAGTCCACGACGTGGACCATCGACTTCGGCGCGACGCAGGAAGAAGGCGACACCACCTCGGCGGGCGTGGCCACGGTCGGCACCCGTCAGGCGCTGGTCACCGCTTCGATGAACCCGATCCAGACATCCGGCACGCCGACCCCGGGCACGGACATCACCCTGATGAGCGACGCCCAGTTCGAGCAGGAAGACGGCGCGTACTCCATGGCGGGCAGCATGACCCCCGAAGGCCAACTCGTCGACACCGGCTACACGTTGAAGGTCGCCGCCCCCGCCGTGCAGATCGTGTTCGACTATGATACATCAGGCAGCGTCGTCCGACTCCCGACCACCGCAAAGGCGGTCAGTGCGAACAGCACGACGCCCCCGATCTCCATCACTCTGAGCTAACCGAGACCCCATGCGATTCCCGCCCCTGCGCTACACCCTGCCCTCGTTCCCCGACGTCGCGATCCTTTATCGGGTCACGATGGCCGACCGCCCCGAGCTGCTCCGGTTCGCCGCGGCGATCTCGAAGGCCGAAGGGAACGACCTCGAAGGCACCATCGAGAACGAGGCGTCGCTCGTGGCGTGTGTCGCCGGGGCGCTTGTGGCCGTGGACTTCGCGGGCGAGGTGGAATCGCTGTCAGAACTACCCGAGCACCGGGCCGAGTGGCTTAGGACGAACTTCCCGCCCCGGGCGGTGCAGGAGGCGTTCGCCGCCATCCTGTCCGGCCGGATGGACGAGGCCTTTGAAAAAAAGTGATCGCGGCGGCACGGCTGGAGGTGTCCGGCATCCTGAGTCACCCCCGCTATGACTGCCCCGTGTGCATCCAGTTCTCAAACTACACGGCGCGCAACTGCACAGGCGGCCCGCTGATCTACCACGACACCGGAGTCTCGATTGACCGCCGCAACCCCCCACGAGCCATCCCGACGCCTGACCGCCCCGCCTATCGGGACGGGTGGGCGGACGTCGCTCGCGAGGCGTCGGAGCTCGGGATCAAGGGCTTCGACGAAGCGTTCAGCGGCCCCGACTATTTCCAGCCCTTGCCGCACTGCCTCCGGTTGTACCTCGCCGATTCCGGCGTGGTGGAGTGGCTTCGGTTGTACGCCGCAATATCGGCCGGTCTACGCACACCACCGACCGACGCGCCCGCATGGTACGATCGGATCATGCTCGCGATTCACGGGGCCGTCACGGCTCACAGGGGGGCCGTGAATGGCTGACGCAACGAGCACCTTCACAGTCAAGG
>JAULXU010000076.1:0-7220 GCA_032118285.1 Ilumatobacteraceae bacterium | reverse complement strand
CGGACGGCAGTTCCGCCGCCTCGTGGTCGACGCGGTGCGACCAGGAGGCGAGTCCTCCGGTCGCCAGAGCGGCCATGACGGCGGGGAGCGTGGTGCGATAGACGGCGATCGAAAGCACCCCCGCCACCGTGAGGAGTGCCATCCCCGCGAGGAACGGGGCCCCGTCGTTCCGCGAATCGACCGTGAAATGCCATGCCGCGCCGAACGGGGCCGCCAGCACGGCCATCCACGACAGAACGGCGAGGGTCCTACGCACCGCGGGGGTCCCGATCCGGGGCGAAAGCGGCGGTCGACGGCACGGGCAGACGGTAGTTCAGTGTTCCCGAGGGCCGACGGAATCGGTCCCCCTCGGCGCGACATGGGTAGCCTTGGCTCCACATGTCCACGGTTGCACCCTCGGTCACGGTCGTCGTGCCCGGAACCCATCTCATGGCAGAACTGCTCGGACAGCGGGACGAATTCCTCCGCCGCATCGAGGAAGCCTTTCCCGACGTGTCGGTCCTCGTGAGGGGGAACGAGGTCGCCTGCAGTGGTCCGAGGGCGCATCAGGTCGGCCGTCTCTTCGAGGAGCTGGTGCTCTTGTTGCAGCGCGGCGAGCGTCTCGACCAGGGCGTGATGGATCGCAGCATCGTCATGGTGCGCGCCGAGCAGCGCCCGAGCGACATCCTCACCGACGACATCCTCCGGGGGGCGAGGGGCCGCATGGTCCGTCCCAAGACCGCCGGCCAGAAGCGCTACGTCGACGCGATTCGCCAGAACACGGTGACCTTCGGCATCGGCCCGGCCGGTACCGGCAAGAGCTGGTTGGCGGTGGCGATGGCCGTGCAGGCCCTGCACGCGCGACAGGTCCAGCGCATCATCCTCACCCGTCCCGCGGTGGAGGCGGGGGAGAGGCTCGGCTTCCTTCCCGGCGACCTCATGGCCAAGATCGATCCCTACCTGCGTCCGCTGTACGACGCCCTGCACGACATGGTCGATGCCGAGGCGGCACAGAAGCTCATCGAGCGCCAGACGGTCGAGGTGGCTCCGCTCGCGTTCATGCGCGGCCGGACGCTCAACCACTCCTTCATCATTCTCGACGAGGCTCAGAACACGACACCCGAGCAGATGAAGATGTTCCTCACGCGCATCGGCTTCGGTTCGAAGGTGGTGGTGACCGGGGACGTGTCCCAGATCGACGTGACGGGAGGGCGCAGCGGGCTCGTCGGCCTCGAGAAGACGCTCACGGACATCGATTCGCTCGCTTTCGTCTGGCTCGACGGTTCCGACGTGGTGCGCCACCGGATCGTCGCCGACATCGTTGCGGCCTACGAGCGGAGCGAGCCCCACACGCGTGGCGGCGGCCCGAAGGGTCGATCCCGTGCCTGAGCGACGACCCCGCGTCGAGGCCCCGGTGCGTGCAGGTGGCGTCGGCGTTCCCGACGTTTTCTGCGGCGACGAGCAGGACGAGGTTCCAATAGATCTCGGTCGCTGGCGCGCACTCGCGCTGGCGACACTCGAGGAGGAGGGTGTGCGCGGATTGTGCGAGCTCTCACTCTTCTTCGTCGACGAAGAGACCATCGCGCGCCTCAACTCCGAGCACATGGGGAAGACAGGAGCCACCGACGTCCTCTCCTTTCCCCTCGACGGCGTCGAAGTGGCCGACAGTCAGGGGCCGGGTGCCCTGACCCGCGGACCGGCGCGTCCCCATCCCGACCACGACGAGATGCCCACCCTGCTCGGTGACGTTCTGGTCTGTCCCGCGGTGGCGGCACGCCAGGCGCCGACGCACGCGGGCACTCTGGAGGACGAACTGGCCCTCCTCGTGGTGCACGGGGTGTTGCACGCGCTCGGCCACGACCACGCGGAGGAGATCGAGCGCACCGACATGCGCGCCCGCGAACTGGCGATCCTCGAGAAACACCATTGGAGGGGTCCGGCGCCGGCCGGATTCGGACAGGAGCACGAAGAATGATGGCCGCCGCGCCCCAGACCATCGATTGGTGGATTTTCGCGACCATCGGCCTCCTGCTGGTCTTTCTCATCTTCATGTCGCTCGCCGAGATGGGCCTGTCCCGCGTCTCCAAGCCGAAGGCCCAGGCTCTCTCCGACGCCGGGGTGAGGGGCAGCGGACCGCTCCTCGGATTGGTCTCGCATCCCGAGCGCTGGGTCAATCCGTTGTTGCTCGCGGTCAACGTCTGCCAGACGGTCCAGGCGACCCTCACCGGTGTGGTCGCCAGTCGGTTGTTCGGTGCGGGTGGGGTTGCGGTCGGCGTCGCGCTGAACGTCATCGTCTTCTTCGTTCTCGCCGAGGCGGTGCCCAAGATCTACGCGGTCCTTCATCCCGACCGGGCCGCCCTGTCCACCTCTCGTGTCACGAGCCTGCTCGTGTCCTTCTGGCCCCTGCGGATGGTGTCCCGCGCCCTCATCTCGCTCACGAACGTCATCATCAAGGGCAAGGGCCTCAAGGAGGGGCCGTTCGTCGGAGAACAGGAGTTCCTCGGCATCGTCGAAGCCGCGGCCGAGGAGGAGATCATCGAGCACGAGGAGCGCGAGCTCATCGAGTCGATCATCGAGTTCGGCGACACCGTGGTCCGTGAGATCATGAGCCCGCGGCCCGACATCGTGTCGGTGGCCGCGGGCGAGAGCATCGACCGGGCCATCGACATCGCATTCGAGCACGGTTTCAGCCGCATGCCGGTGTTCTCCGAGGACGACGACGACCACGAGGATGTGCTCGGCATCGTCTATGCCAAGGACCTCATGCGCGCGGTGCGCGCGGGCGGGGGACCGGAGGCGGTGGACGGTCTGGTGCGCCGGGCGGTCGTCGTGCCGGAGAACAAGCCCGTGGCGGTGCTGATGCGCGACATGCAACGGGATCACTTCCACATGGCTCTCGTCGCCGACGAGTACGGGTCGATCTCCGGCCTGGTGACACTGGAGGATTGCCTGGAGGAGCTCGTCGGCGAGATCATCGACGAGCACGACGAGGAGACGCCGGAGGTGCTCGACCTTCCGAACGGAGACAAGATCGTCGACGGATCAATGTCGCTGTCGGACTTCAACGACTGCTTCGGTGTCTCGTTCGACGTCGAGGAGTACGACACCATCGGCGGTTATCTGTTCGGCACGTTCGGTCACGTCCCGGCCCAGGGCGAGATCCACGATGCGGACGGATGGCGCATGAAGGTGGAGGAGCTGGACGGGCGCCGCATACGCTCGGTGCGACTTTCGCCCCTGCTCGACCAGGACTAGGCCTCCGGCGCACCCACGGAGGCGGCGAAGGCCGGATCGCGCAGGACGGGAAGGCCCCACACGAGTGCGGCCACGGTCACCGCCGAAGCGAGAAAAAACGGCGCCTTCAACCCTGCGACATGGGCGATCTGACCCCCCGCGAGGGCCCCGAGGGCGATGGATCCGGTGCCGATGAAGCGGTACGCGCTGTTCACCCGTCCGAAGAGCTCCGCGGGAATGACGCGCTGTCTGTAGCTGACGGTGATGACGTTCCACACCGTTCCGGCGAGCGACACGAGGATCGACGTGATGGCGACCACGATGACGGTCGGTAGGGCGGCGCGAACCGCGTCAGCGACGGCGAACACCCCGTAGGCGAGGATGATGGCGGTCGACACCCCGAGCCGCCGGGCGATGCGGTCGCCGAGCAGTCCCCCGACGATGGCACCGAGGGACATCGCGGCGAGCAGGAGCCCGTATCCGCGCGGACCGACGCCCAGGTACGCGAATGCGAACTTGACGAAAATCGCCTCGCCGAAGGTCATCGCCATGTTCGTCACGCCCAAGAGGATGGCGAGGGTGCGCAGGATGCGGTGGTTCCACAGCCACCTGAGCCCCACGATGAGGTCGGTGACGAATCCGCCGCGCTCCTCCCGCGTCTTTCCCGGGGCGACGGCGGCACCCTGCCGCAGGCGAACGCCTGCCACGAGGACGGCCGCGAGGGCGAATGAGAAGCCGTTGACGCCGAAGGGAACGGCAGCGGCCGCGACGAAGAGCCAAGCCCCGACCGGCAGACCCACGAAGGAGTTGAAGACGACCTCCACGGCATAGAGGAGACCGTTCGCTCGGTGGAGTTGTTCCGGTTCCACGATGGCGGGGAGGAACGCCTGTGCCGTCATGTCGAAGAAGACCTCGGCGCACCCCGCGAAGAAAAGAAGAACGAGGAGGTGCCAGATGCCGAGCCGATCAAGGGCGACCAGCAGGGCGACGCCGGCGAAGAGCAGGGCCCGCACGCCGTTGGCGGTGACCATGACGGTGCGGCGGTTCCAACGGTCGATCCACACCCCGGCGGGGAGCGACAGCAATAAATAGGGAAGCATCGATGCGAAGGTGACCGCGGCCACGAGTCGGGTGTCGTCGGTGAGCGTGACGGCGAGCAGAGGCATGGCGGCGGCGTTCACGCCGTCGCCGAGATTCGACACGAGACTGGCCGTGAACTGGCGCCAGTACGCCCCCGGCAGGCCGCCACTCATCGGGGGAGACCTCGGACGAGCTCCCCCCGGCGCGGCTTGCCCAGTGCCGTCCGCGGGATCTCCTCCACCAGATGCACCAACCTGGGTGCGCACCACGCCGGCAACGACTTCTTCACGTGCTCCCGGACATCGGCGACCCGCGGTTCGTGTCCGGGAACCGCAACGATCCAGGCGTGCACCGCGTGGCCCCATTCGGGATCGGGGACACCGGCCACGCAGACATCGGCGACGCCCTCCATGTCGGCGAGGGCGTCCTCGACGACGGAAGGCCACACCTTCTCCCCGCCGGTGACGATGAGATCCCCCTCGCGTCCTTCGACGACGAGCCGACCGTCACGCCATGCGCCGAGGTCGCCGGTGCGCAGCCACCCGTCGGAGTCGAGGGCCTCCGTGCCGTCGCGCCATCCGCGGAGCAGCATCGCTCCCCGGAGATGGACGACACCGTCGCGCAGGTCGACCTCGATTCCCTCGAGCGCAACGCCGTCGTAGACGACGCCACTGCCGGTCTCGGTCATGCCATACGTGGTGACGACGTTGTCGGGGAGGTGGTCGGGGGGACGGGAGCCTCCGAGGACGATGGCGCGGAAAAGAGAGGCATCGATGCGCGCCAATGCGGTGGAGACGAGGGAGACGAGGGTCGCACCGGCACGCACCGCGTCGGTGCAGGCCTCGGGTGTGAAGCGGGGAACGGCGATGAGCGGGGTCCCGGTCACGAGTGCCCGGGTGATCACCGAGAGTCCCCCGACATGGGAGGGCGGAAGGCAGGCGAGCCACGTGTCGCCGTCGCCCACCCCGAGGCGCGCGCTCGTTGCCAGGGCGCTGGCCCGCACGGCATCCCCCGTGAGGACCGCGATGCGCGGCTCCCCGGTGGTTCCGCTCGTGGCCACGAGGACGGCATCGCCCTCCTCGACGGGTCGACCGCGGACGGACGTGTCGCCCGTCTCGTCGGCGATCACCGTGGGAGCGGCCGCCTCGAGGAGGCGACGACGCGCAGCATCGGGGAGCCGGGTGTCGAGGGGAAACACCGCGTCGCCCTCGTCCCACGCCCGACCCAGTCGCTCGACGAAGGCCGGTCCGCACGCCATGTCGAGACAGACGAGTTCTCTCACCGCCGGGAAGCGTAGGTCACCGGCGAGCCGAGCGACCCGTGCGACACTTGGGAGGTGAACGATGAAGTGCGCGACGGGTGTCGGCCCCGCGGTGTGCGCGCGTGGGTCGCGGGTGCGCGACCGCGGACACTGCCGGCGGCCGTCGTCCCCGTCGTGGTGGGGGGCGCCTGTGCGGTGGCGGCGGAGGCTCCTCGCTGGTGGATGCTCGCGCCTGCGGCGGTCGTGAGCCTGGCTCTGCAGATCGGTGTCAATTACGCCAACGACTACTCGGACGGAGTGCGCGGCACGGATGCGGATCGCGTCGGTCCGGTGCGCCTCGTGGGCTCGGGCATCTTTCCGGCCCGGTCGGTGAAGCGGGCCGCTCTCTTG
Source organism: Ilumatobacteraceae bacterium (assembly GCA_032118285.1). Classification (GTDB taxonomy): domain Bacteria; phylum Actinomycetota; class Acidimicrobiia; order Acidimicrobiales; family Ilumatobacteraceae; genus UBA2093. The sequence continues at coordinate 1,276 of JAULXU010000076.1, read as the reverse complement.
TCCCTCGCCGTCGCGGGAGTCGCGGGCCTGGTGCTCGCAGCTGCCACCACGTGGTGGCTTCTCGTGGTGGGTGCGGCCGCGATGCTGGCCGCCTGGTTCTACACCGGGGGCCCGCGCCCGTACGGCTACGCCGGTTGGGGCGAGGTCTTCGTCTTCGTGTTCTTCGGGGTGGTCGCCACGACGGGCACCGAATACGTGGTGGGGGGCACGATCTCTCCGACGGGGATCCTGGCTTCGGTGGCGGCGGGGGCCTTCGCCTGCGCCCTGCTGGTGGTGAACAATCTGCGCGACATTCCGGGCGACACCGCGGCCGGCAAGCGAACACTCGCGGTGCGGATGGGCGACCCGGCCACGCGCCGATTCTTCGCATCTCTCGTCGTTCTCGCCGCTGTCGCCGTGTCGGCGTCGGCGGTGACGTCGGACATCTGGGCACTCCTCGGACTCGTGGGCATCTCTGCGACACGGCCCGCACTGCGGGCGCTCGCCGCCGGGGCGCGCGGTCGGGACCTCGTCGTCGTGCTGGGGGCGGTGGGGCGCGCCCAGATCGTGCTCGGAGTCACCTACGCGGGCGGTCTCGTGCTGGCCCTCTCCTGACGCAGCCGCCGGCGGCCGCGATCACCCGAGCCACGCGGAGAGCGCGTCGGCGAAGGCCTCGGGTCGCTCGAGATGCACCGTGTGTCCCGCGTCGGGCACCACGACGAGAAAGGCCCCGTCGATGCGGCGTGCGAGGCGCCTGCCCAGTTCGGTGAACTTCGTGTCACGCTCCCCGGTGACGACGAGGACCGGCACCGATATCTCATCGAGTCGCGACCACAGCGGTTCCTGAGTTCCGGTGCCGGCGTGGCGCAGCGAGTCGGCGAGACCCCGGGCGGAGTTGCGCGCGCGGTCGCGACGATCGGCCGCGTCGGGGGAGAGACCGGCGAAGAGCGGTAGGGCGAGCCACTCGTCGAGAAAACGCTCGACCCCGATCTCCTCGATGCGGGCGGCCAGACGCCGGTCGTCGTCACGTCGCGCCGCGCGCTCGGTGTCGTCCTCGATGCCGGCGGTGCCGCTCACGAGTACGAGCCCGTGCCAACGGTGGGGATGGGCCAGCACGCAGTGAAGTGCCATTCGCGCACCCATCGAGTAGCCCACGAGCACGCCGGGTCCCGCGGCCGCAGAGATGTCGTCGGCGCATTCCCAGAGTGAGCGCGCGCCGTCGTGCGAGCCACCATGTCCGGGGGCGTCGACGAGGGTGCAGGATCGGCGACGTTCGAGCCTGTCGATGACGGGCAAC
>JAULXU010000075.1:0-5524 GCA_032118285.1 Ilumatobacteraceae bacterium | reverse complement strand
AAGGACTACTACGCCGTCCTCGGCGTGGCCAAGGACGCGAGTGCCAAGGACATCACGCGCGCCTACCGGCGACTGGCCCGCCAGTTCCATCCCGACGCGAACCCCGGTGACCAGGCCGCTGAGGAGCGCTTCAAGGAGATCTCGGCGGCCTACGACGTCGTCGGTGACGAGGCCAAGCGGACCGAGTACGACGAGGTGCGCGCGGCCGGTCCCATGGGCGGCTTCAGCCCCGGTGGTTTCGCCGGCGGCGACGGGCTCGGGGACCTGCTCGGGCAGATGTTCGGTCGCGGCGGACGCCGCGGCACGTCGGGGCCGCGCCGCGGCGACGACCTCGAGTCCGTGCTGACACTCGATTTCGTCGAGGCCGCCCGCGGGCTCACCACCACCCTGCACCTCACCGCCGACTCCGTGTGTTCGTCGTGCTCGGGGAGCGGGGCGCGACCGGGCACCGCTCCGAAACAGTGCGAAGCATGTGGCGGTCGCGGATCGGTCGCCGACAACCAGGGTCCGTTCTCGTTCTCCTCGCAGTGCCGCGGCTGCGGTGGTGCCGGTCGAATCGTCGAGTATCCGTGCGCGACCTGTCGCGGGTCCGGTCTCGAGCGTCGACCGCGCGAGGTGAACGTGCGCATTCCTGCCGGCGTGGACGACGGCCAGCGCATCCGCCTCAAGGGTCGGGGCAGCCCCGGCCGCAACGGCGGTCCCGCCGGTGACCTGCTCGTGGAGTGCCGGGTCGCGCCGCATCCGGTCTTCGCCCGCGACGGTTTGAATCTGCTGGTGAGGGTGGCGGTGCCCTGGACCGAGGCCGTGCTCGGCGGGTCCGTGGAGGTGCCGGTGCTCGAGGGGGACCCCGTGCGCCTCAGGCTCAAGCCGGGCACCCAAGCCGGATCGCGCCACCGCGTGAAGAGCCGCGGCATCTCCACCCAACGCGACTCGGGCGATCTCATCGTGACGGTCGACATCGACGTGCCCGCGCGTCTCACCGACGAACAGCGCACCGCGGTCGAGGCTCTGCACGCTGTGCTGTCACCGGCGACGGGAGCCGGATCGTGAGCGCCCAGCATCGGGCGGTCTACGTCATCTCGGTCGCCGCCGAGCTGGCGGGGATGCATCCCCAGACCCTGCGCATCTACGAGCGTCGCGGGCTCCTCACCCCGGCCCGCACCTCGGGAGGCAACCGGCGCTACTCGGAGGCCGACATCGCGCGGCTCCGACGCATCGCCGAAATGGCATCGACGGGCATGAACCTCGAGGGCATCCGCCACGTCATGGCTCTCGAGGAGGAGGTGGTGCGCCTGCGCGCCGAGGTGGAACGGCTCGCCGCCGCACTCGAGGGCGCGACGCGATCGGCGCGCGGTGCCCTCGTCCCGCTCCGACAGGCGGTCGCCGTGTTCGGCGAGCGACCGAGCATCCTCGACCCCCGCAACAGGCGCTGAGAGAGAAGGGAGACACGACATGGCCATCGACCCGCGCAAGTGGACGACGAGGACGCAGGAGGCGTTCTCGGCCGCCTCCGAGTCCGCCCGTGCCGCGGGCAACCCCGAGATCGTTCCCGATCACGTCCTCGTCGCCCTGCTCGCCCAGACCGACACCGTGACGGGTCCGCTCCTCGCGCGTCTCGGCATCGCCGGCGGAATGGTGCGCGCCCGCGCCGAGGAGCGAGTCGCGTCGTTGCCGCGCACCGAGGGAGGAAACGAGGCCCGTCCCTCGCGCGACCTGCTCGCGGTCCTCGATGCCGCCGAGACGGTGCGCACCGACCTGCGCGACGACTACCTCAGCGCCGAGCACCTCGTGTTGGCGATGGACGAGCGCATCGGGGCTGGTCGCGACGAGATGCTCGCGGCACTGCGCGACGTGCGCGGCTCGCACCGCGTGACGAGCGCCGATCCCGAATCCCAGTTCGCCGCTCTGGAGAAGTACGGCGTCGACCTCACCGAGAGGGCGCGGGCCGGACGGATCGATCCCGTCATCGGGCGCGACGAGGAGATCCGTCGCGTCATCCAGGTGCTCTCGCGCCGGACGAAGAACAACCCGGTGCTCATCGGCGAGCCCGGGGTGGGCAAGACCGCCATCGTCGAGGGACTCGCCCGCCGCATCGCCGACGGCGACGTACCCGAGGGTCTGCGGGACAAGCGCCTCATCGCGCTCGACATGAGCGCGATGGTCGCCGGCGCCAAGTACCGCGGCGAGTTCGAGGAGCGGCTCAAGGCCGTGCTCAAGGAGATCGTCGATGCCGAGGGCGAGGTCATCACCTTCGTGGACGAGATGCACACCCTCGTCGGTGCGGGGGCGGCCGAGGGAGCCATGGACGCGGGGAACATGATCAAGCCGATGCTGGCGCGCGGCGAGCTGCGCATGATCGGTGCGACCACACTGGATGAGTTCCGCAAGTACGTGGAGAAGGACGCCGCACTCGAGAGGCGCTTCCAGCAGGTGTTCGTCGGCGAGCCGACCGTGACCGACACGATCGCCATCCTGCGCGGTCTCAAGGAGCGCTACGAGGTCCACCACGGCGTGCGCATCCAGGATTCCGCGCTCGTGAGCGCCGCGGTGCTGTCGAACAGGTACCTCACCAACCGGTTCCTGCCCGACAAGGCCATCGACCTCGTCGACGAGGCCGCGAGCCGTCTGCGCATCGAGATCGACTCCATGCCCACCGAGATCGACGTGGTCGAGCGCCGCATTCTGCAGCTCGAGATCGAGAAGGTGGCGCTCGAGAAGGAGACCGACGCGGCCTCGCGCGAGCGTCTCGCCGCCCTCGAGGACGAGCTCGCGGACCTGCGCGGGCAGAGCGCCGGGATGAAGACGCACTGGGAGGCCGAGCGGGAGGCGATCGCGGCGATCCGCACCCTCAAGGAGGAACTGGAGCAGCTGCGCTCCGTGCTCGAGCGCGAGACCGACCTCGAGAAGGCCGCTGAGATCCGTTACGGGAGGATCCCCGAGATCGAGCGGCGCATCGCGACGGCCGGGGCGCACCTCGACGACCTGCAGCGTGACGTGCGCATGCTCAAGGAGGAGGTGGACGCCGAGGACATCGCCGAGGTGGTCTCCAAGTGGACCGGAGTGCCGGTGAGTCGTCTCATGGAGAGCGAGATGCACAAGCTCGTGCACCTCGAGCGACTGCTCCACGGAAGGGTCGTCGGTCAGGACGACGCGGTGTCGGCGGTGGCAAACGCCATCCGTCGTTCGCGCGCCGGGCTCTCGGACCCGAATCGCCCCATCGGCTCGTTCATGTTCCTCGGACCCACCGGGGTGGGAAAGACAGAGCTGGCGCGTGCGCTGGCGGAATTCCTCTTCGACGACGACAAGGCGATGGTGCGCATCGACATGGGCGAGTACATGGAGAAGTTCTCCGTCACGCGGCTCATCGGGGCTCCTCCCGGGTACGTCGGCTACGACGAGGGCGGCCAGCTCACCGAGGCGGTGCGACGTCGCCCCTACAGCGTGGTGCTCCTCGACGAGATCGAGAAGGCGCACCCCGACGTCTTCAACGTGCTGCTGCAGGTGCTCGACGATGGTCGCCTCACCGACGGCCAGGGTCGCACCGTCAACTTCACGAACGTCGTGCTCATCATGACGAGCAACCTCCCGGGGGACCCGACGGAGTTCTTCCGGCCCGAGTTCGTCAACCGAGTCGACGACATCGTGCGGTTCCGTTCGCTCACCCCCGAGGACCTCGTGTCGATCGTCGACATCCAACTTGCCGCGCTCATCGAGCGCTCCGCCGACCGGCGGATCCTGCTGCAGGTGACGCCGGCCGCCCGGGTGTGGCTCGCCGAGCGCGGGTTCGACCCCGTGTACGGCGCTCGCCCGCTCAAGAGGCTCATCCAGCGCGAGATCGCCGACCGGGCGGCACTGCTCATCCTCGAGGGGCGCGTCGGGGACGGCGGTGCGGTGCGCGTGGACGAAAGCGGCGGCGAGCTCACCGTCGCGGCCGCCGAGGTGCCGATCGCCTGATCCGGGTCACCCGGGGAAACGGCGCCGGATCGCGGCGCCGTGACCGGGGAATCCCTCGTGGTCGGCGAGAGCGAGGATGCTCGGCGCCATGCGCGCCAGTGCGCCGGCGTCGGCACGTGCCACCGCGGTGCGCTTGAGGAAGGCCTCCACGGTGATGCCCGAGGACACGTGGGCGAATCCGCTCGTCGGGAGCGAGGCGGGGCACCCCACCACGAAGTTCGCCGCACTGAATGGGGTGTCCTGTCCCACGAGTATCTCGCCGGCGTTGACGATGCCGGCGACGACGGCGTCTCGGACGGCGTCTGCCACCGCGACCTGGAGATGCTCGGGGGCGAACATGTTCGCCACCGCGACGGCCTCGTCCATCGAATCGACGATCACCGCCCCTCCGTTCACGCCGAGCGACGCGCGCACCGCCTCGGCTCTCACCGGTGGCAGATCCGCCACCTGGCGACGCAGTTCGTCCTCCACCGCGGCGACGAGTGCCGGTGAATCGGTGACGAGCACGACGGTCGAGTCGGTGCCGTGCTCGGCCTCGATGACGAGGTCCGAGGCAAGGCGGACGGTGTCGGCCGAGTCGTCGGCGATGACGAGGCTCTCGGTGGGGCCGAGCAGCATCATCGTCGCCAGTCCGTGCCGCTGCATCTCCACCTGCGCGATCGTCACCGCCGGACTTCCCGGACCCACCACCTTGCGCACGCGCGGGATGGTCGCGGTGCCGAAGCCGAGCGCTGCGATGCCCGCGGGACCGTTCACACGGAACACCTCGCCGATGCCCAGTTTGCGGCACACGACGAGCACGGCGGGATCCACCTCGCCGTTGCCGCCCGGCACCGGGGGTACCACGAGGGCCAGGTGCGGCACCCCGGCCACGACCGCCGGCACACCGAGTTGGTAGGCGACGGACGGGTAACTGGCCTTGCCGCTCGGGACGAAGAGCCCGGCGCTCGAGATCGGGCCGACCTTCTCGCCCACGACGAGGCCGTCCTCCATCTCCATCGACCAGTCCGACGCGCGGCGCCGCAGGTTCTCGTTGAACAGACGCAGTCGGCCGATTGCCTCGTCGATGGCGGAATCGAGCGCCGGGTCGACGCGAGCCGCGGCGATCTCGTCGGCGGTCACGCGGAGCCGGTCGGGGGTCAGCTCGATTCCGTCGTGCCGGGCGAGGGCCTCGCACACCGCCGCGTCGCCCCGCACCCGCACGTCCTCGATGAGGTCGCCGATCGAAGCCCGCAGTGCCGGGTCGAAGATGTCGCCGAGGCCGCGCTCGCACAGCCGAACGCGCGCGGCGGGGTCCATTGCGGACCAGGTCATCGTGCGCAGAACGGCTTCCACGCCCCGAAACTATCCGCGACGCCGCGCGCAACGACCCGGGTCGGTCCCGGGACCAGATAGGGTTTCGTCACGTTCCGAAGGGGGAGCGTTCATGGCCGTCACAGTCGTCGTAGGTACCCAGTGGGGGGACGAGGGCAAGGCCAAGGTCATCGACCTCCTTGCCGCCTCGCACGGCATCGTCGCCCGCTACCAGGGGGGACACAACGCCGGTCACACCGTCGTCGTGGGAACGGAG
>JAULXU010000074.1:0-14048 GCA_032118285.1 Ilumatobacteraceae bacterium | reverse complement strand
CCTGCCCCTCGCCGACCTCGGGACGAGTTGGTGGCGCGCGGTGTATCTGCTGGCACTGCTCTGGCTGTTCGTCGCTCTCGCCCTCACCCGGCGCCTGCCGGAGTCGCGCCGTTTCACCGGACCCGTCGATGGCCCGGTGGTCACGACCCGTCGTCCGGCGAGCCTCCTGCGGCTGCCGCGCGGATTCGGCCCGCACCTCGGGCGCATCTGCACGGTGGTGTTCCTCACGAACCTCTATGTCGCCACCGCCTCCATCTTCCAGAATCGTTACCTCAGGGACGAACGGGACTACTCGGCCCTGATGATCGCGCTCTTCACGGTGGCCACGTCGGCTCCGGCGGGAATCGGCCTGGTGGCCGGCGGCCGAGTCGCCGATGCCCGGGGCCGGCGGGTGCTCGGCGCGACGATGGTGCCCCTCGGAGCGGTGCTGCTCGCGGTCTCCTTCGCCGTGTCCGGCCCACCCATGTGGGCCGCGGCCATCGCCGGGTCGCTCGCATTCGGCACCGCCTACCCGGCGATGTCGGTGTACCGCGGTGAACTGTTCCCCACCCGCGTGCGCTCCACGGCCGGGGGCATCATCATGACCTCGTCGTTGCTGGGCGGGATCGTCGGCCTCGTGGCCGGGGGTGCCGCTCTCGACACCTCGCTCTCCTACGGCTCCGTAATGGCGGCCCTCGTCGCCGGCCCCCTCGTGGCCGCCCTCATCGTGTGGTTCCGCTACCCGGAGACGGCACGGCTGTCGCTCGAGGAGATCACGGGCGACGCGACACCCATCGACTGACGACCTCGGCCACCTCGTCGTCCGCACCGCGAAGGTCGTGGCGCGCGCCCTCCACGAAGTGCCACTCGACGGGAGCCGGCACCGCATCGAAGGCGCGACGCAGGGCGTCGGGTGATCCGAACTCGTCGCGCGTTCCGCTCACGCACAGCACCGGCACGGTGATGTCCGGCAGGTGGGCGGTGCGCGGGGAGTCGGGCTTCTTCGGGGCGACGAGCGGATAGGCCACGAGGACGAGACCGCGCACCGGCAACGGGTCCTCGGGGTCGGACACGGCCATGGAGCACATGCGGCCGCCCATGGAGCGTCCGCCGATGACGATGCTCGACGTGTGCTCACCGAGTTCGGCGGCGAACCCGCGCACCCCGGCCTTCACCGAGGCCACGAGCGTCGGGGCGCGGTCCGGCGCACGTCGGCCGGCGAGACGGTAGGGAAAGTCGAGACGCGCGGTGGGCACGGGTGCGAGCGCGTCGGCGATGGCGACGAGCGAGGGGTGATCGGCCGAGGTGCCCGCACCGGGGAACAGGAGCACGCCCCGCGCGCTCATCGGGCGGCGTCGAGGAGGATGCGCCGGGCCTCGGTGATGTCGGCGATCACGCCGCTCGCCGCGGTGGCGTTTCCCCCGTGATCGGGATGCGCCCGACGCATGCTCTCTCGGAACCTGCTCATGACCTCGCGGCGCGTCGGCGCCACGGTGCCGCCCGGGAAGCCGAGGATGTCGAGGGCCCAGGCGCGCGGGTCCGCGAGCGCCGAGATGGAGGACGCCCCGGAGCCGGCGAGGTACGACACGAACGAGGTGCCCAGCGGCCCGCGCCAGGTGGACGCGCGGCGCAGCACCGGCACGAGGGCGCGTCGCACGGGATCGTCGAGACGCTCGAGTGCATAGATCGCACCCAGCACCTGCTGCAGCGGCGTGCCGCTGGATCGCAGGTCGAATCCGACGTCGTCGCCGTCGGCCACGAGCCGGTGCACGGAGTGGGTGAGACCGTGCCGGTCGACCTGGAAGCGGTGCTGCAGACGGGGCTGCACCACGCGGGAACCGCGCTCGATCTCGGCGAGCAGGCGGGACACGTCGGGATGGAGGTCGTCGTCGACGCCGCCCATGTGGGCGGCCATGACGGCCCCGAGCAGAACCCCGCCGTAGCCCGGCAGGGGGTCGATCGGCAGCACGAGGTGTCCGAGCGCGAGGCGACGCGTGGGTGCGATCGGGCGGGAGTGGAAGATCTCGAGCTCGGCGAGCAGCACGATTCCGAACCTACCCCGACGCACCCCTTTCCTATCCTGGGACATGCATCACGAGTGCACCGGTCGACACGACAGGCGCCAGCAACCGAGCCGGACCGGCCACGGTGCTTGCACTTCGCGGCGGACCCCGGTCCTCCGCGGGGTGGATGCGGCATCCTCGTGAAGGACGGCAAGGGCTCCGAGTACGGCGGACGCTGCCATTGGAAGGTGCGCACCATCCATTTCTCGTCACCCGAGGACTTCTTCGTCGAATGGGACACCGACGCCGAGGACGACGGTCGGTTCTTCTGGAACGGGGTGCGCGAGGCACAGGGCACGGGATCGTTCGTCGTGAAGGGCGATGACATTCCCTTCGACGACGACGAGGCACTCGAGTCCCTGGCGCGCGACCTCATCGGTCGTCTCGGCGGCGGCGCGACGACGGCCGTCCGCGACGGAGCCGCGGACAAGGGTGCCGATGACGTCTGACCCGGTGGGCGTCGGTCCGGCCGGATTCGTCGAGACGATCCGCTGGTCACACGTGGCGGGCGAGGAAATCCTCGCTCGCCGCATGTTCGCGCGCGATGTTGATCGGATCGCGAAAGCCGTGTCCCTCGCCCTCCATCACCTCGAGCTCCACGGTGCCCCCGGCCGCCGTGAGGGCGTCGCGCAGGAGCAGGGAGTGCACGATCGGCACCACCGGGTCGGCATCGCCGTGCAGCAGAAGCACGGGAACCGCGGCGAGGTCGGCTGCTCGCAGATGCACCGAGTTGCGCGTGATCGCGACGTCGTTCGCGTCGCGGGCACCGGCGAGTCGGGGGACGTAGTGCGTCTCGAAGGGATCCGTGCCGCGGGCCAGTTCGGCCATGTCCACCACCGGGTACGCGGCCACCACGGCGGCGACGAGGTGCGGGGCACGTTTCGCGGCACCGAGTGCCGTGAGACCGCCGGCACTCGACCCCATGAACACGGTTCGCCCGGGGTCGATGTCGGGCAGTCCGTGGAGGTGCACGGTGGCCGCCACCGTGTCGCGGGCGTCGATGTCACCCCAGCCTCCCTCGAGTGCGAGGGCGAAGGAGCGTCCGTGGCCCGTCGTGCCACGGTGGTCGACGACGGCCACGTGCCACCCCCGCGACGTCCACCACGGCAGACGAGGCCGGAACGTCACCTGCCACTGGTCGGTGGGGCCGCCGTGCACCCAGACGATGAGGCCTCCGTGCGGCGCGGGTGACCGGTAGAGCCGCACCGGCACGTGGCCGGCCTCGCCCGGAGCACGGAGCACGTCGGGCTCGACGAGTTCGTGGTCGTACGGGGCCCACGCGTCGGCCGACGGCGAGGCGATCACCGTGCGGGTGAAATCGCGCGAGACGTCGTATGCGACGAGCTGCGTGGGCGTGCGCGCCCCCGTGCGGAGCGCGACGAGGGTGTCTCCCTCCCACGACAGACATCCGTGCACGGCGCGGGCCACCCTTCGTCGTTCATCGGTGCGCCGGTCCCACACCCACAGAGATCCGAACCCGTCCTCGTTGCGCGTGTAGGCGATGCGCCCCCCGTCGGGACTCGGGCACCAGCTGCGCTGTCCGGGTCCCCACGTGGGTCCGCCGTGCTCGGCGACGTCGGCCAGCACCGTGCGCCGCGGCACCACGTGGTCCGCCTCGACGACCACGTTCATCGAACCCTTCTCGTCGCTGAGATGTCCCCGCGTGCGGCCGTCCGCACCGGATCTGGGCTGCTGCACCGCCACCCCCGGCACGGGCGGTGCGGGCCGGATCGTGCTCGTCGTCCAGGGCATCTCGGGTCTCGTCCAGGCGTGCACGCGCCCGCCACCCGGACCGTCGAGGTCCATGAGGAATCCGTCCGCCGATGCATGGACGAGTCGCCGCTCCGCTCCGCCCACATCCCCCGACCACAGCTCGCGCCAATCCGCGACCGCGGACAGCACCGTCCCGCCGGCGTCGGTCGACGGTGTCGACCACGACCGCGACGCATCGAACGCGGTGACGGCGATGTGCCCGGGAAGATCGCCCGACAGGTGCACCGTGACGATGCCGGCATCGCGCGTCACGACGTGGACCGCGTCGCCCGCGGGCGACCACGCGTGCACTCCTCCCGAGAGTCCGCGCGGTGCCGACGGCGCGGGATCGGACAGCAGTTCGACGGGGTCGCCACCTGCCGCGGGCCACATGAGCAGACGGGCGATCGCCGCACCGGCAGTGCGTTCCACCAGAACCGCCGACACCCAGCGACCCCCGGGCCGCACGAGTGAATCGCCCACCTCGTCGCCCGGCAGGCAAACCTCGAGGGGGATGGCGGGCACGGGGGCAGGCTAACGGGAGCGTTACTGTGGGTCCGATGGCTTCAGAACAACCCGACCGCAACCTCGCCCTCGAACTCGTGAGGGTCACCGAATCAGCCGCGATGGCGGCGTCGCGATGGGTGGGACGCGGCGACAAGAACGGTGCCGACGGCGCCGCGGTGGATGCGATGCGCACCGTGCTCGCCACCGTTCCGATGAACGGCATCGTCGTCATCGGCGAGGGCGAGAAGGACGAAGCCCCGATGCTCTACAACGGCGAACACGTGGGGGACGGCAGCGACCCCATGACCGACGTGGCGGTCGACCCCATCGACGGCACGACGCTGACCTCGCTGGGACGGGGAAACGCCCTGTCGGTGATCGCGGTGTCGGAGCGCGGCACGATGTTCGACCCGGGTCCGTGCATGTACATGGAGAAGATCGCCGTGGGACCCATGGGCGTGGGCGCCATCGACATCACCGCCACCCCCACCCAGAACCTCAAGTGGCTGGCCAAGGCCAAGGGCGAGAGCGTGCGCGACCTGACGGTGATGATCCTCGACCGGCCCCGCCACGCCGAGATCATCGACGAGGTCCGCAGGGCGGGGGCGCGCATCAAGCTCATCTCGGACGGCGACATCCTCGGCGCCATCGCCACCTGCTGGCCCCAGGCGGGCGTGGACATGCTCGTGGGCACCGGCGGCACGCCCGAGGGGGTCGTGGCCGCGGCCGCCATGAAGTGCATGGGCGGCGAGATCCAGGGCCGCCTCGCTCCCCGCACCGAGGAGGAGCGCCAACTGGCCGCCGCCAGCGGCCACGACGTGGACCGCATCCTCACCACGGACGACCTCGTCAAGGGTGACAACTGCTTCTTCGCCGCCACCGGGATCACCGACGGCGAGCTGATGCGGGGCGTGCGCTACGAGCCGGGTCTCGTGCACACCCAGAGCCTGGTGATGCGGTCGCGCAGCGGCACGGTGCGCCTCATCAGCTCGCAGCACCGCCTCGACAAGATCGCCCAGTTCTCCGCGGTCGACTACACCTGACCCCCCTCGCGCCGGCCGGGCCCGGTGCGACGCGGGCGGCGAACCGCGAGACTGGACGACCATGGCTTCCATCTCGGTCTCCGACCTCGAATACGCCCCGCCCGGGGCGGACAGCCTGTTCTTCGACGTCTCGTTCGGCGTGTCACCCGGCGAGCACGCGGTGCTGGTGGGTGCGAACGGCGTGGGCAAGAGCACCATCCTGCGCATCCTCTCGGGCGACCTGGAGGCCGACGAGGGCGAGTGGTCGATCCAGGGGTCCATGCTGTCGATGACCCAGGACGTCGGCATGTCACGACCCGACGACACACTGCGCGAGATGCTGCTGTCGGTGGCGCCGCCGGTCCTGCGCGCGGCGGGACGGCGCCTCGTGGCGGCGGAGAGGGCACTCGTCGCGGGCGAGGACGACGGCATGGGCTACGCCGACGCCCTCGGCGAGTGGGGCGACCTCGGCGGCTACGAACTGGAGACGGAGTGGGCCGCCGCCGCCCAGCGCAGCGTGAAGACGCCGGTGACCGACTTCTCGACGCGCCTCGTCGGCGAGCTGTCGGGGGGCGAGCGCAAACGGCTGGTCCTCGACCTGCTGCTCGCCTCGGCGGCAGAGGTGCTGCTGCTCGACGAACCGGACAACTACCTCGACATCCCCACGCGCGCGTGGCTCGAGGAGCAGATCATCGCCAGCCGCAAGACCATCCTCATGGTGAGCCACGACCGGGCGCTGCTGGAGCGTGTGGCGACGAAGGTGGTGGCCATCGAGGGCTCCGGGTGCTGGGTGCACGGCGGCTCCTATCGGGACTGGCCCGCGGCGCGCGAGCGCCGCCAGGAGCTGCTCGGGGACGCCCTCAAGCAGTGGCAGCAGGAGGAGAGGCGGCTCTTCCACCACATGAAGATCATGAAGCAGCGCGCGGCGCAGAACTTCAAGAACGCCACCAAGGCCAACGCCGCCGAGACGCGGTGGGAGAAGTTCGTGAAGGCGGGCCCTCCCCCGCCGCCCGTGCCCGACCAGCAGATCCACGTGCGCTTCCGCGGTTCGGACAGTGCCCGGCGCGTGGTGCAATTCGAGGACACGGCCATCGACGACCTCTTCCTGCCGTTCTCCGACGAGATCCACTTCGGCGAGCGCGTCGGGCTGATCGGCCCGAACGGGACGGGCAAGACGCACCTGCTCGATGCGGTGAACGGACGCACCGACGGCCTGGAAGGGCGCATCACCTTCGGTCCGCGCACGAGCACCGGCATGTTCACACAGGTGCACGACCGCCCCGACTACCGGGGCCGCGAATGCCTGGACATCGTGCGCGACGTGCTCGTGGACGAACAGAAGGCGATGGGAGCGCTCGCCCGGTACGGCCTGCGCAACCAGGCCCGCCAGGAGTTCCAGACTCTCTCGGGGGGACAGAAGGCCCGACTCGAGGTCCTCGGTCTCGAGCTGGCCGGGCACAACGTGTTGCTGCTGGACGAGCCGACCGACAACCTCGACATCGAATCCTCGGAGTCCCTCGAGAGGGCCCTCGCCGGCTTCGAGGGCACGGTGCTGGCTGTCAGCCACGACCGCACGTTCCTCGCCACGCTCGACCGCTTCCTCATGGTCACCGACGACGGCGAGGTGTGGGCCCTGCCCGACTATGAACTGGCGTTGCGGGCCCTGTCGGAGCCGGCCGCCCTGCCGACGCTGCGCCTCGCCAAACGACTCACCGCGGGCTGACCAACCCGACCGTCAGGCGGAATCGTCGGCGTACTCGCACGCCTGACCGTCACAGCTGCCGTACGACCGGCAGAAGACCGCGTAGTTGACACAATCGGGATCGCGTTCGTCGATTTCATCCACGGCACGCTCCGCCCTTCGCTCGGCGCGACGACGACCGATGCGGTAGGCCACATAGTGGGAGAACAGACCCATCCTCGCCGCCTCAGATCCTCACGGCGGCGAGCAATCCGGCCACGTGTCGGTCGGTGGGGCGACGCATCGACTCGAAGGACTCGTCATCCCAAGCGATCAACTCCACCGAGAGGTCCCCGGCATGGGCGTCGGCACACGCCAGCGCCGTGGCATGACCGAGTTGCTTGGGAAGTCGGTAGATGCCCGTCGAGATGGCGGGAATCGTCACCGACTTCGCGCCGAGATTCCTGCACTCACGGAAGATGGCGCGGTAGGTGGAGGCGAGCAGGTCGAGGGTGGCGACATCGTCCGGTGTGAGCGCATCGATCCCGGGCGAATAGGGACGTCCATCCCACACCGGGCCGACCGCGTGGATGATGTGGTCCGCCGGGAGGGCGAAGGACGGGGTGGACACGGCATCCCCGGTGGGGCACCCTCCCGCGGCGCGGCAGGCTTCGGTGAGCCGGGCGTGGGCCTCTGCGCCACCGCGGCGACGCACTTCTCCGAAGATGGCCCCGCAGACGCCCGCGCCTTCACGAAGGCCTGTGTTGGCGGCGTTGACGATGGCGTCGGTCTCGGCCGCCGCGATGTTTCCCTGGACGATTCTCATGGGTCTCTCCTCGTCATCGTCGACTGTCTACTCAGTGACATCGTCCTCTTCGAGGTCGCGATCTTGTTCGTCGTCGAGATATCGGGGATCTTCAAGGGCGGCAATCGCGTCGACGAGGCGACGGCGCATGCGTTGAGTCGTGGTCGGACCGCGTGAGCCGACCACTGAAGACGGCGGACCGTCGCCGGAGGTGTCGAGGACGCTGCCGACATCCAGTGTCCCGCGACCCGGGTCGAGCCAGGACAGGACTGTTCGCAGCTCCGTCGCCTCCAGTATTCCGGCATCGATTCCGAGGATTGAGCCGAGGAGGACGATCTTCTCGCGAAGAAACCATGCCTGATCCTCGTGTCCGCCCATGAATCGGGTGTGAAGATCGAGCAAGGGCCGCCATGCGGGCGTGACCGCCAACCACAACGTGTCGAGTGCGCACTCCCCACACCCTCCGAATGCCCTCGTGAACTCCTCGTGTCGACTGCGAAGTTCCCGTGACCTCATCTCGGCATCGAAGGCTTCTTCGTTCGGGAACATTCCGAGGGTCGTCATCCTCCATGACTCCAGTTCGTCGTCCACAGTCGGAGCACCACAACGGTGACAGGTGCGGACATCATCAGCGTTCACATGAACCGCCAGGTTGGAGGGAGGTCATCACGTCACGCCTCGAGAGGTTCTCCACCGGGGTGCCCCACCGCAATTCGGGACATCCACCGCATGCGACAGGGCCGTTCTCGGCGCGCCATCGACACCGATCCTTGATGACGCAGGCCAGGCCGTGGTCCGTCATCGACGATGATTTCTTCAACGGGCCTGCGACGGCGACGGCGGCACCCACTCGGCAGAAACCCGACCAGTTTCCGCAGGCGGTGCCGAGGCACCGACCTGCATGGCGTGATTCGCCGTCGACATTCGTCCACGTCTCCTTGGAACGAATCTCCAAGGCGTTGGGGCACCACCATGCACCGGGTGCGTCGTCCACATTGTCGGCATCGGCTGGCCGGGCACCGCGGACCAGTGCGCGCATGAGGAGCGACATCCAACTCCGGAATTCGGGGTCGCCTCGGCTTCCTCCTCTATCAATGGCCAGAATCGGCTCATCTCTCACGGACCCACCGTGACCGACAGGTGTGTCACGGTTGTCCTCCGAATCGCGGCCTGCAACGCCTGTTCGACCCTCCTGGATTCCCTTTGGGTGGCGTCACGCAACGGATGTGCGGCGACGACCTGCGAGCACCAGGCCCGCGCCACCGCACAGCAACAGCACTGTCCATGCCGCCGGCGCACCGGGCGCCCATCCCGTCTCGGGCAGGGTCTCGATGGTGGTGACCCCGAAGTCCCAGATCTCGTGGTTGTTGTACTGCTGGCCGTTGCTGCCGGCGAATCCGAACTTGATGGTGGGCTCGGCCAGGTACTCGGCCGGCAAGTCGACCGACACGACCTCGACGCCGTCGAGGGAGACGCGCACCTTCGGAGCGACCGCGTCGGGGGCATCGATGCGCACCCGCACCTCGATGGCCGCACCAGCGCGCGTCCCCGGCACCCACTCCTCGGCATCTTCGTCCCAATACGACCCGGAGAGAATGAAACCGAGCGGCGCCACGTGCGCCCCGCCCAGGAGGCAGTACCCCGCCTGCTCATGGCCCGGTCCGCGCACGACGACCCAGTCCGGGGCGAACCCCGGCGCCAACGGAGCGTTCTCACAACCGGTTCCCCCGACCGCATTGGAGAAGTTGCCGAGCGCATCAAAGCCGATGCCGAGCAGGGCATGGGCGAGGCCGTCGCCGCCACCGGGGGCGTAGCCGAGACGTCCTCCTCCCCCGCCGAGATCGACGAGGGGATACGAACCCTTCGTCACGAAGAATGAGATGCCGTCGGCATCCGTGCCACCCCACTGGGACATGGTGAAGGTGACGTCGAGACCTGCCACCGTCGGTAGGGCCCGGTCGTGCAGCAGCCAGCCGGTGACGTCGGGCGTTATGTCCGTGAGGCGAAGGACGCCGTCGCCCGGCGCATCGGGGTCGTCGAGATCGCATCCCGGCACGGGAACTGACGCGGGGTCGGTGCCGGCGGTGAGACAGGCTCCGAAGCCGGCCACCCACACGGGCGACGACACGTCCGTCCCCCGGAAGGTCTCCGCCTCGAGATCGGACGCCGCAGATGCGGGGAGGGCGAGGATGAACACGCACCCCGCCCCCGCCAGAGCGAGGAGGCGTCTCATGTCAGTGCGACATTCCCAGTCCGCCCTTGGCGGACAGGCGGGCATGCGCCCGGCGCAGGTCGGCTTCGACCTCGGAGGAGTGCTCCTTGCGCAACTGTTCCTCGGCGCGCTCCTTGGCGCTGCGGGCCCGCACCACGTCGATGTCCTCCTCCAGCTCGGCCGAGTCGGAGAGGATCGTCACGTGGTCCGCACCCACCTCGACGAAACCGAGGTGCACCGCGAGGTTCTGGATGCGGCCGTCAGCGAGATAGACGCGGGTGTGGTTCTCGGTGAGTGCACCGAGGAACGCGGCATGGCCGGGCAGGAAGGCGACCTCGCCCCCGCCCATGGTGCGCGTGATGACCTGGGTGGCCTCGCCGGAGAAGAGCACCCTCTCGGGCGACACCACCTCGACACGCATCGTGCCGGCCTCGGCCATCAGGTGTTCTCCTGGAGGGTCTTGGCCTTGGCGAGCACCTGCTCGACGCTGCCCACGTTGAGGAACGCCTGCTCGGGGACCTCGTCGAGTTCGCCGTTGATGAGCGCCTCGAACGACTCCACGGTCTCTGCCACGGGGACGTACTCGCCCTTGACACCGGTGAACACCTCGGCCACGTAGAAGGGTTGGGAGAGGAAGCGCTGCACCTTGCGGGCACGGGCCACGGTGAGACGGTCCTCCTCGGAGAGCTCGTCGAGACCGAGGATCGCGATGATGTCCTGCAGTTCCTTGTAGCGCTGGAGGATCTCCTGCACGCGACGGGCCACCGCGTAGTGGCGGTCACCGACGGTCTCGGGGGTGAGGATCGTCGAGGTCGAGGCCAGCGGATCCACGGCCGGGTAGATGCCGAGCGAGGCGATCTGGCGCGAGAGCTCCGTCGTTGCGTCGAGGAAGGTGAACGTCGTGAACGGCGCCGGGTCGGTGTAGTCGTCGGCGGGAACGTACACGGCCTGCAGCGAGGTGATCGAACGACCCCGGGTCGAGGTGATGCGCTCCTGCAACTGGCCCATCTCGTCGGCGAGCGTGGGCTGGTAACCCACGGCCGAGGGCATGCGTCCGAGGAGCGTCGACACCTCGGAACCGGCCTGCACGAATCGGAAGATGTTGTCGATGAACAGGAGCACATCCTGGTTCTGCACGTCGCGGAAGTACTCCGCCATCGTGAGGGCCGACAGGGCCACGCGCAGGCGCACGCCCGGCGGCTCGTCCATCTGGCCGAACACGAGGGCGGCCTTCTCGAACACGCCCGACTCCTCCATCTCGAGGCGCAGGTCGGTTCCCTCGCGGGTCCGCTCCCCCACGCCCGCGAACACGGACACGCCGCCGTGCTTGGAGGCCACGCGGTTGATCATCTCGGTGATGAGAACGGTCTTGCCCACGCCGGCTCCGCCGAAGAGGCCGATCTTGCCACCCGCGAGGTACGGGGTGAGCAGGTCGATGACCTTGATGCCCGTCTCGAACATGCGCTTGGAGGGCTCGAGGGTGTCGAACGCCGGGGCGGGACGGTGGATGTCCCAGCGCTCGATGTCGGCGAAGTCCTTGTTGTCGCCGTCGAGCACCTCGCCCCACACGTTCCACACGTGGCCGAGGGTGCGGTTGCCGACCGGCACCTGGATGCCGTGGCCGGTGTCGCGCACCGCGGTGCCGCGTCGCAGACCATCGGTGGGCTTGAGGCACACCGCGCGCACCCGGCTGTCGCCGAGCTGCTGGGCCACCTCGGCGAGGATCACGTTCGGCTCGCCGTCCACCATGACGGTGAACTCCACCGCGGTGTTCAGTTTGGGCAGGTGGCCCCGGGGGAACTCGACGTCGATGACCGGTCCTGCGATCGCGACGACGCGGCCGTCCTTGCGGGTGTCTGTCATGCTCATTGGTCTCTCCTGGTTGTTCGTTCAGTCGCCCGACGAAAGCGCCTCTGCACCGCCGACGATCTCCATGATCTCGGTGGTGATGGCGTCCTGACGGGCACGGTTCATGATTCGGGACAGGTTCTTGATGAGTTCCTCGGCGTTGTCCGTCGCCGATTTCATCGCTCGCTGGCGGAACGCGTGCTCTGACGCCGCCGCGTTGAGGAGGGCGGCATAGACACGGGCTTCCACGTAGCGCGGCAGCAGTGTCTGGAGGATGGCGTCGGGATCGGGCTCGAATTCGTAGTCGCGGCCATCGGCGCTCTTGCCGTCGCCGCCCTCGGTGACCCCGGTGTCGAGGGGCACGAGGGGTCGCTGCACGACCTCCTGTGAGCCGGCCGAGATGAAGCGCGTGTAGACCAGCTCGACGCGGTCGACCTCGCCCGACACGAACAGTCCGGTGACGTGCTCGCCGATCTCCTTGGCGATCGCGTAGGAGGGGTTGTCGGTGAAACCCGTCCACGAACGGTCGATCTCGAAACCACGGAAGCGGAAGTAGTTCTCCGCCTTGCGTCCGACGGCCACGATCGTGTTGCCGCGACCCTTGAGTGCATCGACCTTGATCTCGCCCTCGGTGGCCCTCAGCACACCGGCGTTGTAGCCGCCGCACAACCCGCGGTCGGCCGACAGCACCACGTAGCAGACCCTCTTCTGCTCGGGACGACCCGACAGCAGCGGCTGGTCCTTGCCGGCGCCGGCCGCGGCCAGGTCGCGCACGACCTCGGTGATGAGCTCGGAATAGGGGACGGCCGCGGACACGCGCTGCTGCGCCTTGACGATTCGCGACGCGGCGATGAGTTCCATCGCGCGCGTGATCTTCTTCGTCGCCTGCACCGATCGGATTCGACCGCGCAGGATGCGTTCCTGACCGCCTGCCACCTAGATCACTCCGTCGCGAGGGTCTTGGCGCTCTCGGCTTCGCCGAGTGGCTGGGCCGAGGTGGTGGTCGGGTCCGCTGCCGCGCGGATCTGCGCGTCGGTGCGGAACTGGGCCTTGAACGTCTTGATGATGTCGCCGAGGTCGGCGGGCACGTCGGCCTTCGGGTTCGACCGGAGCTCTGCGAGCATCGCGCCGTGGCGGGCCTTCACCCACTCGAGCAGCTCGGACTCGAAGCGACGCACGTCGACCACCGGGATGTCGTCGAGGTGGCCCTTGGTGCCGGCGAAGATCGACACGACCTGCTCCTCGACGGGCATCGGCGAGTTGAGGCCCTGCTTGAGCAGTTCCACCAGGCGGTAGCCACGCTCGAGCTGGGCCTTGGAGACCGCGTCGAGTTCGGAACCGAAGGTGGCGAACGCCTCGAGCTCGCGGAACTGTGCGAGGTCGAGCTTGAGCGTTCCGGACACGCCCTTCATGGCCTTGGTCTGGGCCGCACCGCCCACGCGGGACACCGAGATACCCACGTCGACGGCCGGACGTACGCCCGACTTGAAGAGGTTGTCCTGCAGGTACACCTGACCGTCCGTGATCGAGATCACGTTCGTCGGGATGTAGGCCGACACGTCGCCCGCCTTCGTCTCGATGACGGGGAGGGCCGTGAGCGACCCGGCACCGCGCTCGTCGCTCAGCTTGGCGGCGCGCTCGAGGAGACGGCTGTGCAGGTAGAAGACGTCTCCGGGGTAGGCCTCACGGCCCGGGGGCCGGCGCAGCAGCAGCGACATCTGGCGGTAGGCCTCTGCCTGCTTGGACAGGTCGTCGTAGACGATGAGGGCGTGCTCGCCGTTCTCCATCCAGTGCTGGCCCATGGCGCAGCCCGAATAGGGGGCGAGGTATTTGAACGGCGCCGGGTCGGAGGCCGGAGCCGCCACGACCACGGTGTACTCGAGCGCGCCGTACTGGCGAAGCGTCTCCACGGTCTGGGCCACGGTGGAGCCCTTCTGACCGATGGCCACGTAGATGCACTTCACACCCAGGCCACGCTGGTTGATGATCGTGTCGATCGCCACCGTGGTCTTGCCGGTCTTGCGGTCGCCGATGATCAGCTCGCGCTGTCCGCGGCCGATCGGGGTCATGGCGTCGATCGACTTGATGCCGGTCTGGAGCGGCTCGTGCACGGGCTTGCGGCCCATGATGCCGGGGGCCTGCACCTCGACGCGGCGGATGGTCGCGCCGACGATGTCGC
>JAULXU010000073.1:0-4320 GCA_032118285.1 Ilumatobacteraceae bacterium | reverse complement strand
CCGCCTTGTGGCGCGCATAGGTCGCCGCCGTGGCGATGGGTGCCGTGGTGTACGCCCTCGAGAGAGTGCTCGCGCCTTCCGGCGACGTTGCCCGTGTCGCCGAGGTCCTTGCGTGCACGGCGGCCGGACTGTCCGTGTACCTGGTGGCCTCGTGGATGCTCGGACTCCCCGAGACGCGCCACCTCTCGATGTTGATACCCGGGCGCGGAGGTCCGCGACCCGCCGCCCGCCCCTAGGAGCCGGCGAGCACGACGAGGTCGTCGCGGTGGACCACCTCGCGCGAGCCCGTGTTCTCGAGATCGACACTGCGACGACCCAGGTTCGACGCGACCTGCACGGACGACATCGCCGCGATGCCGCGGGCGAACACGGTGCCGTCCGGGTCGAGAATGTCCACGACGGCGCCCTCGTCGAACTCGCCGTCGCAACCGGTGACACCCGCGGGCAGAAGCGACGTTCCCCGCTCGATGATCGCCCGACGCGCCCCTTCATCCACCATCACAGAACCCTCGACCTCGGCGGCGAAGGCCACCCACAGACGACGGGCGGACAACTGACGGTCGTGCGCAAGGAACCGGGTCCCCACCGCCGCGCCTGCCAGCGCGTCGCGCACCACGTCCGTGCGCGCGGCCGAGGCGATGACGGTGGGCACCCCCGACCACGAGGCGATTCGGGCGGCCGCCAGCTTCGACGACATTCCCCCGCTGCCCCGGGCCGACCCGGCTCCGCCGGTGGTCACGGCGAGCAGGGGGTCATCCGCGGTCACGACCGGCACCACCGTGGCAGACGGGTCCGTGCGGGGATCGGCGGTGTGGAGACCCTCGGTGTCGGTGAGGAGCAGGAGCATGTCGGCACCCGCCATGTGGGCGAGCAGAGCGGCGAGGCGATCGTTGTCGCCGTAGCGGATCTCGTTGCTCGCCACCGCGTCGTTCTCGTTGACGATGGGCAGACATCCCAATTCGAGGAGCCGCACCAGGGTGTCGCGGGCATGGAGATACTGGGTGCGGTCGACGAAATCACGGGCGACGAGGAGCACCTGCGCGGCAACGATCCCGTGGCCGGCGAGCGCCTCGTCGTAGGCCGCCATCAGCCGGGGTTGGCCGACGGCCGAGACCGCCTGCAGGGTGAGAACGTCGGCGGGGCGCCTCGACATTCCGAGCCCGGCGACACCGGACGCCACGGCCCCGGAGGTCACGAGGAGGATTTCGTGGCCCGCCGCCCGGGCCGCGGCGATCTGGTCCGCGACGGAACCGACCACGTCGCGACGCAGTCTGCCGTCCTCACGGGTCAGCGAGGAGGATCCGATCTTGACGACGACACGCATTCCCACAGGTTCACACGTCCGGGACGTAATCGAAACTGAATTGCGCGACCCACACCACGTCGCCCTCAACGGCGCCGGCCCTGGACAGGAGTCGGGGGACCCCGAGACGGGAGAGCCTGTCGTCGATGTAATTGAGGGCCTCGGGGGTGGTCACATCGTTGAGGGCGACCGCCCGCTCCGCCGCCCGACCATGGACACGAAACTCGTTGTCGCCGATCCTCTCCACCCAGGAGTTCTCCGGGTCGGGACGCATGATGATCGTCGCCTCGCCCACCGGCTCGGCGGAACGCGCACGGGACACCTCCGTCGCCAAGGCCCCCACGACAGCGCGCACGTTGTGCATCGTCACGGACGACATCGACATGTGCGGCCACGCCTCGATCACGGAGCCCTCGGCACTGTCCGTCTTCGTGCCCACGACGAGCGAGGGCCTCTCCAGCAGCTCGGGCCGGTAGTTGCCCACCTCGCGACGCAGGATGGCGAGCTGGTCGTCGGGAGCGATGCCGTCCATGGCGACCAGATCGATGAGATAGCACAGCACGCGAGCCCTCTCGACGTGGCGGAGGAAGCGGTGCCCGAGACCCCTGCCATCGCTCGCCCCCTCGATCAGACCGGGGATGTCGGCCATCACGAACTCGGAGGTGCCGTCGACGCGCACGACACCGAGGTGGGGCTCGAGCGTCGTGAAGGGGTAGTTGGCAATGCGGGGCTTCGCCGCGGAGACGACCGAGATGAAGGTGCTCTTGCCCGCGTTGGGGAAGCCGACGAGTGCGACATCGGCCATGAGCTTGAGCTCGAGGGACAGCCACCTTTCACGTCCCTCCTCGCCCTGCTCCGCGAACGAGGGGGCCCGCCTCTTGTTGTTGAGGAAGCGGGCGTTCCCCCGCCCTCCGCGTCCGCCCTCGGCGGCCAGCCAGCGGTCGCCGTGGGCGACGAGATCGGCGAGAATTTCCCCCGTGTAGAGATCCCGCGCCACGGTCCCCTCGGGGACGCGCACGAGCAGGTCCTCGCCCCGCTTGCCGTGGAGGTCCTTGCCCTTCCCGTGGACGCCGGTGGCCGCCCGTCGGTGGGGATGGTCGCGGAAGGCCAGCAGCGACGCCACGTTGCGATCGGCCACGAGCCACACGTCGCCCCCTTTGCCGCCGTCACCGCCGTTGGGGCCACCGAAGGCCACCGGACCCTCCCGGCGGAACGCCACGCATCCGGCCCCTCCGTCGCCACCCCGCACGTTGAGTTGGGACTCGTCGACGAAGGCGCTCATAGAACACCGCAAGGCTACTGCCGCGATGGAGTCGGCACGGCGAGCCACAGAGGCGCGGAGGTGCGACGCACCGCCCGCCTATCGTGGTCGCGATGCGGGACACGGGAGACGACGAGCGCAACAGGGTGTGGGTCTCGACGATGAGAGGCCACAGTGCGGCGCCGGGCATCACCCTCGCGCACGCGGATTCATGGGCAGGCATCGGCACCACGGACATCGCCGACCGGGTCGAGCGGGAGCTCGATTCCCCGCCGGAACTCGCCCCTCTCGCCACGCGATCCACGGGTGCCGGCACCCGCACCGTCCCGGAGGAGCCCGACCCGTACCGCACCTGCTTCGAGCGCGATCGCGACCGCATCCTGCATTCCGCATCCTTCCGTCGTCTGGCCGGCAAGACCCAGGTCTTCGTGTTCCCGGACGACCACCAGCGCACCCGGCTCACCCACGCGCTCGAGGTCGCACAGGTGGCCGTGTCCATCGCACGTGTGCTCCGCCTGAACGTGGCGCTCACCGAGGCCATAGCGCTCGGTCACGATTGCGGGCACGGGCCCGGCGGACACGCCAGCGAGGATGCGCTCTCGCCGTACATCCCCGAGGGCTACGACCATGCGGCCTGGGGTGCCGACGTGGTCCTCGCCCCTCTCAACCTGTGCGCCGAGACGCTGGACGGAGTGCGCAACCACAGTTGGTCGCGTCCCGCGCCGCGCACACCCGAGGGCGAGGTGGTGAGCTGGGCCGACCGCATCGCCTACGTGTGCCACGATTTCGAGGACGCCGTCGAGGCCGGTATCGCCGTCCCGGGCGATCTGCCCGACCTGGTGCGTCGGTCGTGCGGCATCGAGCGGCGCGAACAGCTGGGGGCCCTCGTCACCGCAGTCATCGACGCCGCCCGGCACACCGGTCGCATCGGCATGGTCCCCGACATCGCGGCGGCATTGTCCGAGTTCCGCCGCTTCAACTACGAACGCATCTACGACCGACCCGCCTCGCGCGCTCAGGCCCGCAGCGTCATCGACATGCTGAGGGCCCTCGTCGACCGGTACATCGCCGAGCCGAAGTTGCTGCCCCTGCCGGACTCGGGGGACCTCGAGCCGGGCAGCGAGACGACCGCACGGCAAGCCGTCAACTACGTGGGAGGTATGACGGACCGCTTCGCCGTGGCGAGGGCCGTCGAGTTGCTGGATTACCCGACGGACAGACTGCCGCGGGGCATCGACGTGTTCCTCAGCCGGGAATGACGTCGACGATCTTGCGGCCGCGGCGCTCGCCGAACTTGACCGAGCCGTCAACCAGTGCGAAAAGGGTGTCGTCCTTGCCGATGCCCACGTTCCTGCCCGGATGGGTGCGGGTTCCGCGCTGACGGATGAGGATGGTGCCGGCCGTGATGGCGGTGCCGTCGAAGACCTTCACGCCGAGGCGCTGTGCGTTGGAGTCGCGGCCGTTCCTGGTGGAGCCGCCGCCCTTTGTCTTTGACATCTTGAATCAGCCTTTCGCGATGGAGGTGATCTCGACGAGCGAGTACTTCTGACGGTGCCCGAAGCGCCGGCGCTGGTTGGTGCGGCGCTTGTAGGTGAAACCGTCGATCTTGGGGCCCTTCTCGGTGCCGAGGACGCGGCCCTTGACGGTCGCTCCCTTCAACTGGTCGGGGGTGGACAGCACAGAGGTGCCGTCCACGAGAAGAACGGGCGTCAGGGAAACCTCGGTGCCGTCCGACACGCCGAGCAACTCGACGCGG
>JAULXU010000072.1:0-2146 GCA_032118285.1 Ilumatobacteraceae bacterium | reverse complement strand
CCTTGCGAACACCGGCACCCCGCGGGGGTCGACGACGGTGCCGTCGGCGGCGACCGCCACCGCGGCGGCGGCGTGGTCCTGGGTGGAGAAGATGTTGCAGCTCGCCCAGCGAACCTCCGCACCGAGCTCGACGAGAGTCTCGATGAGGACCGCGGTCTGGATCGTCATGTGCAGCGACCCCGAGATCCGCGCCCCGGCCAGGGGCTTGGAGGGCCCGAACTCCTTGCGCAGCCAGCGCAGACCGGGCATCTCGTGCTCGGCCAGATGAATCTCCTTGCGCCCGAACGGGGCGAGATTGAGGTCGGCGACGCGGTAGTCGCCGCGCGCGGCGAGGCTGGTGGTGGACATGGGGTCTCCGTTCGGGACGAGGGACGGTGCGGATTGCGTGTCGGGCTGGGACCCACTGGTTCCACGACGCATCAGCCCGGCGCACGGGCGATGGTAGCCGAGCGGCCCGTCAGAAGGTGGGCTTGATGCCCTCGGCGGCGATGCGCGCGGCGAGGCGGGCGTGTTCCGACTCGTCGAGCACCGTCGATTCGGCGACGAGCATCACCGGGATGCCGTCCACCACCTTGTACGCCCTGCGGGTGCGCACGTTGTAGAGGATGGACTCGTCGGCGATCCAGTGCAACGGACCCTTGTCCTCGGGGCAGGCGAGGATGGAAAGGAGTGCTGGTTCGATCGACACGCGAACGAGCCTAACCCTCGAGCTCAGGTCCCGGCGACGAGGGCCAGCACCTCGGCGACGCGGTCGTCGCACTCGGCGCGGGTGGGTGCCTCGAGATTGAGACGCAGGAGGGGTTCGGTGTTGGAGGGACGCAGGTTGAACCACCAGTCGCCGCAGTCCACCGTGAGCCCGTCCAGGCGGTCCTGGGGAAGATCGGCGTATCGCTCGGCGACGGCCTCGATGACGGCCTCGGCATCGGGCACGCTCGTGTTGATCTCCCCGCTCGCCTCGTAGCGCTCGAAGGGGACGCGCAGCTCCGACAGCGGTCGGCCGCCACGGGACAACTCCTCGAGCACCAGCAACGACGCGATGATGCCGCTGTCGGCACGGAAATTGCCGAGAAAGTAGTAGTGCGCCGAGTGCTCCCCGCCGAAGACGGCCCCCGTCTCGGCCATCACCTGCTTGATGTTGGAGTGCCCGACCTTCGTGCGCACGGGGACCCCTCCCCTCTCGCGCACGACCTCGGGCACGGCGCGGGAGCAGATGAGGTTGTGGAGGATGACGGCACCGGGATTGGACCGCAGCACCGCGGCGGCGAGCAGCGCGGTGGTGGTCGATCCCGACAGTCCCCGACCCTTCTCGTCCACGACGAAGACGCGGTCCGCGTCGCCGTCGAAGGCGAGGCCCGCGTCGAATCCCCCGGCGAGCACGCGCGCCTGCAGGTCGCGCTGGTTGGCCGGTTGAAGCGGATCGGCGGGATGATTGGGGAACGTTCCGTCGAGTTCGGGGTACATGATCTCGAGCTCGACCGACGGAAGCCGGGCGAACACGGCGGGCACGATCAACCCGCCCATGCCGTTGGCCACGTCGGCGACGATCCGCATCGGGGCGAGAGTCGCCGGGTCGATGAAACCCGTCACGTGCTGGGCGAACTGCTCGAGCATGTCCCTTTCCGAGCGGGTCCCGCGCACCGCGGCCGACGACGGACCGCGACCGGCCAGCACCTCCTTGGCCACGTCGCGCACCTCCCCGAGGCCGGTGTCGATTCCCACCGGCCTGGCCCCCGAGAGGCAGAACTTGATGCCGTTGTACTCGGCCGGATTGTGCGACGCGGTGAACATCGCCCCGGGGGCATCCAGCACGCCGGCGGCGAAATAGACGAGATCGGTGCTCGCCAGACCCAGGTCGACGACGTCGACGCCCGCCGACATCGCGCCGTCGGCAAAGGCAGGAGCGAGGTGCTCCCCCGAGGCGCGCATGTCCCGACCGAGAAGGATGCGGGGTGCGCCCGTGAATCGGGCGAAGGCCACGCCCAGGGCGCGAGCCACGGCGTCGTTCATCTGACCGGGAACGGTGCCCCTGACGTCGTATGCCTTGACGATTCCGTCGAGGACGGAGGGGTCACTGATCATCGACGGTCGAGGTTACCTGCGCCCCGTCGTCGCCCGACCCGACCGGATGCACGCGCGGTGGCGCCGC
>JAULXU010000071.1:0-4758 GCA_032118285.1 Ilumatobacteraceae bacterium | reverse complement strand
CGGAACGCTTTCACGGGCTTCTTCGCCCGGCATGGTCACTCCGTGGTTCCCTCCGCCAGCATCATTCCGCACGATCCAACGCTTCTGTTCACGGTCGCGGGGATGGTGCCCTTCAAGCCCTATTTCATGGGGGACGAGGTTCCCCCGTTCCGGAGGGCGGCCACCGTGCAGAAGTGCGTCCGTGCGGGCGGCAAACACAACGACCTCGACGACGTGGGACGCACCAAGCGTCATCTCGTGTTCTTCGAGATGCTGGGCAATTTCAGCTTCGGCGACTACTTCAAGGCCGACGCCATTCCGTGGTCGTGGGACCTCGTCACCAATGTCTTCGGATTCGACGGCGACCGACTGTGGATCACGGTCCACGAGTCCGACGACGAGGCCGAGGCCATCTGGCACGAGGTCGTGGGGGTTCCGATGGAACGCATCCAACGTCTCGGTGACGAGGACAACTTCTGGCAGGCGGGTGACACGGGACCGTGCGGGCCCTGCTCCGAGATACACATCGACCGCGGCCCGGCCTTCGGTCCCGAGGGCGGACCGTTGCACGACCCGAAGGGAGACCGCTTCCTCGAGTTCTGGAACCTCGTTTTCATGCAGTACAACCAGGCACCGGACGGGTCGCGCACCCCGTTGCCGCGCCCCAGCATCGACACCGGGGCGGGCCTGGAGCGCATCCTCGCCCTCGTGCAGGGCGTCGACTCCGTGTGGGAGACCGACGTGCTCCATCCACTCATCGAGGAGGCGCAATCCCTGACGGGCGGACGGTACCTTCCCGGCGACTACGACGATCGGGACAGTTTCAGCCTTCGTGTCCTTGCCGAGCATGCCCGCAGCGCGACGATGCTGGTCAGTGACGGGGTGTTCCCGAGCAACGAGAACCGGGGCTACGTGCTCAGGAGAATCATCCGACGAGCGGTTCGTCACGCCTTCCTCCTCGGCACCGAGAGGACCGTGATGCCCACCCTCAGCCGCGTCGCCGTCGAGATCATGGGTAACGCCTATCCGGACCTGAGAGCAAACGCCGATTTCGTCCATGATGTCCTGGAGCGCGAGGAGGAGCGATTCCGTCGCACGCTCACGACGGGGCTGGCGATCCTGGAGAACGACCTCTCCTCGGGTGTGGCACTTCCGGGTTCGTCTGCCTTCCTGCTCCACGACACCTACGGATTCCCGCTGGAGTTGACCCAGGAGATCGCCCAGGAACGGGGCGTCGACGTGGACACGGCCGGGTTCGAGGAGGCCATGCAGGGTCAGCGCACCCGGGCCCGGGACGCGCGCAAGACGGGGAGCGTCGACGGGAACAGGATCGACCTGCATCGTTCCCTCATGGAGCGCCACGGCACGACGGATTTCGTCGGGTACAGCCATGTCCAGGCGGAGGCCACGATCCTGGCGATCGTGGACACCGAGGACGGCCTCCTGGAGGTGTTCCTGGACCGAACCCCTTTCTACGCCGAGAGCGGCGGTCAGGTCGGGGACACGGGATCGATCACAGGAGACGGGTTCGAACTCGCGGTCACCGACACGACCTTCGCCCTCCCCGGTCTGCGCCGTCATCTCTGTCGCATCGTGTCGGGAGAGCCCTTCGAGGGTGCACCCGTTCTCGCCACGATCGATGTCGCGGCCCGCGACGCGACGCGCCGGAACCACACAGGAACCCACATCCTGCACTGGGCACTGCGCGAGGTGCTGGGGGACCATGTGAAGCAGGCCGGGTCGCTGGTCGCGCCCGACCGTCTCCGTTTCGACTTCAGTCATTACGAGGCCCTGACCGTCGAGGAAATAGAGCGGATCGAGTCCCTGGCGAACGGTCAGGTCCTTGCCAACAGTGGCGTGGACGCATTCGAGACCTCGAAGGAAGAGGCGCTGTCCCAGGGCGCCATCGCCTTTTTCGGGGACAAGTACGGCGACACGGTTCGCGTCCTGAGGGCCGGGGCTTCCTTCGAGTTGTGCGGGGGAACCCACGTGAAGGCGACCGGGGACATCGGAACCATCAAGATCCTGAGTGAATCATCGATCGGATCGAATCTGAGGCGCATCGAGGCGGTCACGGGGGAGCACAGTGTGCGCCACATGCAACGGCTCCACGCGACGCTCGAAAGCGTGGCCGAGAGCGTCGGGGCTCGCACCGAGGACGTGGTGGCCGGCGTACAGCGTCGTCTCGGGGAACTCAGGACCCTCCAGGAAGAGTTGAGGGAGATGCGTTCACGGCTTGCTTCGGGTCGAGCCGCCGAAATGGCCGCCGCAGCGACCGACGGCGTCGTCGTGGAACGCGTGGACGGACTCGAGCCCGATGACATCCGCGAACTGGCCGTGGCGGTGCGTCAGCAGCCGGGCGTTCGCGTCGCGATCATCGGTGGCGTCACGACCTCGGGGGGCGTGTCCCTGGCCGCCGCGGTGTCGGGCGCGGCCGGCGTGAGCGCGGGGGCCCTCCTCAAGGACGCTGCCCGTGCCGTCGGCGGTGGCGGGGGAGGCAAGGGTGACGTGGCCACCGCGGGCGGCAAGGACCCCTCCGGTCTCGACGAGGCCCTGCGCATTGCGCGAATCGCCGCCGGCTGAGCACGTGCGGGCACTCGGCATCGATCTCGGAAGCGTGCGCATCGGTCTCGCCGTATCCGATCGCAGCGGAACCCTGGCTTCGCCGCATTCGGTGCTGAGACGAGCCCGACGAAGATCGGAGGACCACGAAGCCATTGCCCGACTCGTGCACGAGGAGGGAATCGAGGTCGTGGTGGTGGGCCTTCCCGTGAACATGGACGGATCCGAGGGGCCCGCCGCGCGATCCGCCCGGGCAGAGGGTGCCGCCATCGCTACCGTTGTCAGCGTGCCGGTCGTTTTCGCCGATGAACGTCGATCGACGGTGGCCGCCGAGGGTTCGATGCGCGAGAGGGGCGTGCACGGATCGCGTCGGCGCGAGTCGGTGGACAAGGTGGCCGCCGCTTTCATCCTGCAGGGATGGCTCGACTCCCGGGAGCACGGAGAACGCGGACCGTGACCGCTCGGGGACCTAACGATGCTCCGTGGACCGTGGATCCGTGGGACCGGGTGGGTGCACTCGCGGACCTTGCCCTCGAGGAGGTTCCCGACCCCGGTCGCAGGTGGGCGGGGCCGCTTCGAATCGCCGTCGCCGCATCCTGCGCGTTGATTCTTCTCTGCGGTGTGCTCGGCCTGTGGGCCATCCGTCAGCTGAACCCGTCCGGGGAACCGGGATCACCGGTCAGTTTCACCGTCAACGAGGGCGAGGACGCGGACTCGGTGATGTCGCGCCTCGCCACTTCGGGAATCATCGTCAACGAGACCGCGTTCCGCTGGTACACGGGATTCAGGGGCGGGTTCACGCCACTTGCCGGGTATTACTCGCTCCGTCCCCGGGCGGATGCGGGAGAGGTGCTCCGACTGCTGTCCACTCCACCATCGGCGACGTTCGTCTCGGTCACCTTCCCCGAGGGGATGACCGTGGAGCAGATGGCGACGCGCCTCGCGGAGAAGTTGCCCTTCATGGACCCGGCGGAGTTTCTGGCCGCCGCCGACGCTGCAGTGGTTCCGTCCGCGCTCGCCCCCGCGGGCGCCGGGTCGTTGGAGGGCCTCATGTTTCCGGACACGTACCAGGTGTCCGGCGACGATACGGCACGCCGCGTCGTCGCCCGTCTGGTGGCCATGATGGAGCGAGTCGCACGACAGGAGGCACTCGAACAGGCTCCGCAGCTCGTGGGGGTCACGCCGTACGAGGCACTGGTCGTGGCCTCGCTCGTCGAGCGTGAGGCCAAGATTCCCGAGGATCGGGCCAAGATCGCACGGGTCATCTACAACCGGCTCGCCCGCCGGATGAGACTCGAGATAGATGCCTCCCTGCTTTATCGGGCGCCCGCCGGAGCATCCTTCGCCGAGTTGAAGGCGCGCGACACGCCGTGGAACACCTATCTGCGCTTCGGTCTTCCTCCGACACCCATCGCCAATCCGGGTCGGGCGGCCATTCGCGCGGCTCTCGCCCCCGCTCCCGCTCCGGGGCCCTCGGACGAGGCGTGTGTCGGTCTCGCCTCGAACCAGAAGTGTGAGTACCTGTACTACGTGCTCATCGACAGGGACGGCCGTCACGCCTTCGCCACCACCTTCGCCCAGCATCTCGCCAACATCGAACGGGCGCGTGCGGCCGGAGTGCTTCCGTGACCGGTCGAATCGGGGACGACTGGATCGCTCTGGTGGCGGGTTCTCCCATCTCACAGTCGCTCTCACCGGCGATCCATGAGGCGGCCTTCCATGCCGCGAACCGCACCGGCGCTTTCGGGGCCGTGGAGTGCACACCCGACGGAATTGCCGATCTGCTCGACGAATGCAGGGCGCACGGACTGGTCGGGGCTTCCGTGACCATGCCGTTGAAGGAGATCGTCGTGGGACTCTGCGACACGGTGTCGCCAGATGCAGAGGCACTCGGGGCGGTGAACTGTCTCGAGTTCGGGAGTGGCTCCGTCACCGGTCACAACACGGACGGAGCCGGCTGCGCGGCCGCGCTGATCCGCGTTGGTGCGTCCGTTGCCGGGGAGGGAGCGGTCGTCCTGGGTGCGGGCGGCACGGCCAGGGCGGTGGCGCTGGCCTTGGCACGACTCGGGGCGAGAGTCACCCTCGTCAACCGGACTGCCACGCGGGCGGTCGCCGCCGCCTCCGCTCTCTCGGCTGTGCCCGGCCTCGAGGGCTCGGTTGCCGCGGGGGACATCTCGGCGCTGGCGGGAGCCCGGATACTGGTGAATGCAACCTCGG
>JAULXU010000070.1:0-3979 GCA_032118285.1 Ilumatobacteraceae bacterium | reverse complement strand
CCGGCATCGACGACGACGAGTGGCTGACGGTGAACAACGCCGCGTTCGCCGACCACCCCGAACAAGGCGGCTGGACGCGGGACACGCTCGCATCCCGCGAGGCCGAGGCATGGTTCGACGCCTCCGGCTTCCTCCTCCATCGGGACGCCGACGGCCTGGCCGGCTTCTGCTGGACGAAGGTGCACGACGACACCGTGCCGCCCCTCGGTGAGATCTACGCCGTGGCCGTGCACCCCTCGCGCGGCGGTCGGGGACTCGGTCGCGGGCTCACCATCGCCGGCCTCGCCCACCTCTCCGGTGCCGGCGTCGACGAGGCGATGCTCTACGTGGACGCCGACAACTCCCGGGCCGTGGCGATGTACGAGGGCATGGGCTTCCATCTCCACCACCACGAGACGGCCTATCTCGGCGAGGTCCCCCCGAGATGAGCGTTCGGTCGCTGCACGACCCGGATCGGGTGGAACTGGCCCGGCTCCTCGAGGGCGAACCCCGCTACCGCCTCGACCAGGTCTGGCAGGGGTTGTACCGCGATTTCCTCCGACCCGAGGAGATCACCACCCTCCCCGCGGCCCTGCGGATCCGCATCGCGGGCGAGCTTCCCGAGGCACTCGTCGAGGTGCGCCGCTCGGTGTCGGTGGACGGCGAGACCGTGAAGTTTCTCTGGAACCTCGTCGACGGCAACCACCCCATCGAGACCGTTCTCATGCACTACGACGAGCGCTCCACCGTGTGCGTGAGCACCCAGGCGGGCTGCGCGATGGGCTGCGGCTTCTGTGCCACGGGACAGGCGGGGTTCGCGCGGCACCTCGGCGTCGGGGAGATCGTCGAGCAGGTGGTGCGTTCGGCCCGCGAGGCGCGGCGCATCGGCCGGCGCGTCGACAACATCGTCTTCATGGGGATGGGCGAGCCCCTCGCCAACCGCGAGCCGCTGTGGGGTGCGATCGAGCGCATCCACGGCGATATCGGAATCTCAGCGCGCCACATCACCGTGAGCACGGTGGGCATCGTCCCCGGCATCACCTGGTTGGCCCGACAGCCCCTGCCGGTCAACCTCGCCGTGTCCCTGCACGCGGCGAACGACCGCCTGCGAGACGAGCTCGTCCCGATCAATCGCCGCCACGACATCGCGTCCCTCATGGCGGCATGTCGCGACTATCTCTCGGTGCGCAACCGCCGCATCACCTTCGAATGGGCCCTGATCGACGGAACGAACGACTCCCGCAGGGACGCCGACGAACTGGCCGACCTCTGCCTCGGGCTCGCTCCCGCGGCCCACGTCAACATCATTCCGTTGAATCCGACGCCGGGCTGGCCCACGATGGGTTCTCCGGCGGCGCGGGTGGCCGCCTTCCGATCGTGGCTCACGGCCCGCGGGGTCAACGCCACCGTGCGTCGCAACCGCGGCACCGAGATCGACGCCGCATGCGGGCAACTCGCCGCGGGGCAACCTGTCGCTCCCCCGGCGCGCGCACGGTCCCACGACGCCTGACGCGACCCGGTTGTCGGCGACTGCGCGCCGGTCACCTGCGCGTGACCTCGGCGAGGCCCTTCTTTCCCTCGGCGATGTGATGGGCGAGAACGCGGTCGAGCACCCCGGCCGTCCACAACGAACCTCCGTAGTGCATCTCCATCGTCACGCTGCATCCCACGCCGGAATCAACGAGAATCACCTCGAGGGTCCAGGGGGAATGCACGCGGCCGTCGCGCTCGCGCCGCTCGAACACCAGATGTTTGTCCCCATCGACCGTGCGCACCATACGGAGCCTCTTCGAGCGGGCGAACACCCCCACCTTGGCCCGCAGCTCGATGTTCCACGCCGCGTCCTCGTCCGGTTCGGGAACGGCGGAATGCACGAGTGGCATCCACTCGGGATACCGGGCGAGATCGCGCACCCACTCGCGTGCCGCGGGAAGCGGGGTGGACAGTTCCACCGTCGAGGAGGCTCGCACCGGATCAGCCCGCTTCCTTCTCCGCGGCGAGGTCGTCATCGTCGGCACGAAAGGCGCGCCCGAGCAGACGACCGAGAACCGGCCGGGGCACACCGTCCGATCCGTCGAAGATCCCGTCGGCGCGCCCCGTGAGGCGCGGCGACCAGGGCATGGCCACGGTCTCGGCGTCCTCGATGTTCACGGGCTCGGGCGACTCGGACCCGGCCTCCGATGGCGCGGGGTCCGACGGAACCGGGTGGGGAGGCACAGGAGCCGGGACATCCCGATCGAAGTCCATCGACCCGGACGCCGCACTGTCGACATCGAAGAGCGAGGGTGCCGTGGCGATGTGCTGGACCGGTCGACGCCGGGCAAGACGCTCGACGGACGGCGGAACCGGCACTGTCTGCTCCGGCACCCGGAAGAGAACGGGATGCTCGTCGCGACGATCCTCGAGAGTCCACCCGCGGGGCACCGTGAGTGCGTCGGCGTGCCGCCGGCACAGGGAACCGGCCTGTTCCCGCTGGGCGAGGGCCCGGTTGTCGATCCACACGAGGAGTCGCCCGGCATCGATGCCCCAGTGCGCCCCGACGGCGGCTCCGCAGCCGGGTCGTTCGCACTGTCTCCGCACGAACGTCACGCTAGTTGTCCGTCACGGGCGGGTCGGTTCTTGGTGGGCGATACGGGACTCGAACCCGGGACCTCCACCGTGTGAAGGTGGCGCTCTAACCAACTGAGCTAATCGCCCTTGCGGGATGCCAAGACTACCCAGCACGGCCGTGCTCGGCACCTCCGGTCAGTAGCCGGCGCGCGCGTCCACGAGGCCGATGAGCGGCTGTCCCGCCCCGTATCGGCGCACGTTCGTCTCGATCCTCTCGGACAGGAGGGGCACTGCCATCTCCGGGGTGTTGCCCACGTGGGGGGTGATGACGCAGTTCGGCAGTCGCCACAGCGGGTGGTCGGTGGGAAGGGGCTCGGGTGACGTCACGTCGAGCGCGGCCCCGCCGATGTCGCCGTTCTCGAGTGCCCGCACGAGGTCGTCCGTGAGCACGTGGCCCCCGCGCGCCACGTTGACGAGCCAGGCGTGGTTCTCCATGATCGCGAACTCGGCCCGACCGATGATGCCCTCGGTGTCGGGTGTGAGCGGCAGGGCCAGCACCACGAGGTCCGCCCCCGAGAGGCCGTGGGCCAGGTCGTCCGGTCCGATGACGACAGCGGCCCCGGTCACCGGCTCGGGCCGTCGGCGCATGACGGTGATCCGGCAACCGAAAGGTCCGAGCAGACGCACGAGCGATTCGGTGATGCCACCACCCCCGAGGATCGTCACGTTCGCCCCGAGCAGATTGTGCCCCCGCGGGCCGGACCAGCCGGTCTCGCGCGCGTAGCCCGCGACATGGCGCATGCCGGCGAGGGCGAGAGCGAGTGCCATCTCGGCGACCGGCTCGGCATACACCCCCTTGCCGCACGTCCAGGTGCGCCCGTCGAGGAGGGGGACGAAGTTCTCGATGCCGGCGAAGGGCACCTGCACCCAATCGATGTCGGGAGCCTCCGCCAGCAGGCGAGCCAGACCGTCCGCGTCGCGCGCCGCCGTCCACACCACGGCCGTGGCCTCGGCCGCCGGCACCACTTCTCCCCCGCCGCGACGCACCGCATCGACCACCCACTCCGCAGACCCGTCCGGCGCCACGCACACTCGCGGCGACGGGTTCACGCCGTACCCTCGAACCTGCGTCGACGCCGGGCCCCGAATACCGCACCGGCGGCCATCAGTGCCACGCTCACGAGGAGGATGACGGTGGCGAGCACGTTGATCTGGGGCGGAATCTTCACCCGCTGCGCGCCGAAGACCTGCAGGGGGAAGGTGACGAGCGATCCCGCGTTGAAGAACGTGATGATGAAGTCATCGAGCGACAGGGCGAACGACAACAGTGCGGCGGCCAGGATGCCGGGCACGATGAGCGGGAAAGTGATCCGCCAGAACGCACCCGCCGGACCGGCGCCCAGGTCCATCGCCGCCTGCTCGAGCGTCCAGTCGAATCCCCGGATGCGGG
>JAULXU010000069.1:0-11138 GCA_032118285.1 Ilumatobacteraceae bacterium | reverse complement strand
CGACGGCCCCGGCGCACCACCCACAGGGCGTAGGACCCGATGGCGACGGCGGTCAGGATCCAACTGCCGAGAATGAAACCGGCGTCGTCCACGTCAGGCCACCCCCGCCTCGGCGCGACGGCGATCGATGGCCTCGTCGAGTCCGCGGTCCGCCACCGTGTCCTCGAGAACGATCGTGCGGTGACGGTGCATGACGAGCCAAACGAAGACGGCGGTGAAGGCCACGACCCCGAGGAAGAGGGAGAACAGCATGAGCCCGTCGAGTTCGACGTCGGTGCCCCCCGTGGCCACGGAGGCCTCCTGGTGCAGGGAGCGCCACAGGCGCACGCTGAAGTGCACGAGCGGGATCTCGAGGATGGCGAGGAGGGCGAGCACGGAGGAACGCCGGGCGCGCTGGCGGTGCGTGCCTCCGAGACGGCGCACGGCGAGATAGCCGACGTAGGTGACGAAGAGGAACGCGGTGCTCGTGAGGCGCGCGTCCCACACCCAATAGGTGCCCCAGGACAGCCGGCCCCAGAGACTGCCGTTGACGAGCGAGACGGCGACGAAGAGCACCCCGATCTCGGCCGAGGCCCCGGCCACCCGGTCCCACGAGAGCGATCTCGAGCGTCCCGAGAGATAGACGGCGGAGCAGGCGGCGGTGAGCAGGAAGGCCATGTAGGCGACCCAGATCGAGGGCACGTGCACATACATGATCCTCACCGAACTGCCCTGCACGATGTCGTCGGCGGAGAACACCAGGCCGAACAGTGCGGTGGCGACCATGAGAAGGATGGCGACGATCCCGAGCACACGTGTCGCGGGGGTGCCGGTACCCGCCGGTCCGGTCGCGCCGGCGGCGTCGCTCGCGTCCTGCGTGTTCACCGTGTTCATCGGTCGTTCAGCGCTCATTCGTCGATCAGGGGGCCAAAGGCGAGGCTACCCACCGCCCCGAAGATGACGGCGAAGGCGGCGAGGAGTGCGAGCCAGGGCAGACCCTCGGAGACCCCGGTGCCTCCCGACCCGAACGCCGCCTCCGTGGCACGGGTCGCCCCGATGAGCACGGGTGCCACGACGGGAAGAAGAAGGAGAGGCAGGAGCGTCTCGCGCCCGCGCGCACCCGCCGCCAGGCCCCCGTACAACGTCCCGACGAAACCGAGGCCCACGGTCGCGACCAGCATCGTCGCGCACAACTGCACGAATCCCGCCGCGTCCATCTCGACGCCGTAGAGCACCACCGCGAGACAGGCCAGCAGGGCTTCCAGCACGAGGAGCTGGATCATGAGCGCCACCGACTTGCCGAGGAAGATCGCCGCCGGGTCGACACCGGCCACACGCAGCGCGTCGAGGGCGCCGTCGGCCGTCTCCACCGCGAAGCCCCGCTGGACGACGACCAGCAGGGAGAAGAGGACGGCCAGCCACACGAGACCCGGGGCCACCCGCAGCAGGATTCCGTCGTTGTCGAGGGCGAAGGCGAACATGACCATGACGATGGCGGCGAAGGGAGCGACCTGGTTCGTGAGCACCCGGGACCGGGCCTCCACGGCGAGGTCCTTGCCCGCCACGATCCGGGCGGTCGTCATCAGCCCCGGCGTCACCGTGCCTCCCTCACGAGTCCGCCGTCGACGGTGACGGTGCGCGTCGCCAGTCCCGCCGCGCGCTCCCGTTCGTGGCTGGCGAGCATCACCGTTGCCCCGGCGGCCGCCGCCGAGCGCAGCACCCCGTCGAGTTCGTCCCGGCCCGCCGCGTCGAGACCGGCGTGGGGTTCGTCGAGGAGCCACAGTTCGGCGCGTCGCACCACGAGTGCCGCCAGCGCACAGCGTCGCCGCTGTCCGGCCGAGAGTCCGGCCGCGGGCACGTCGGCGAGCCGACCCGACACACCCATCATGTCCATCGCGCGGTCGACCTCGGCCCGGGTCGCCCCGGCCATCGCCCCCCAGAACGCGATGTTCCGCGCGGCGCTCAGTTCGAGATACAGACCGTTGTTGTGCCCGAGGAGGCCCACGCGCGCCCGGACGCGTTCCCGATCGGTGCGTACATCCATTCCGAGCACTGTGGCCGTGCCGCGCTCCACCGGCAGGAGTCCGGCGCACAGTCGCAAGAGCGAGGTCTTGCCGGCACCGTTCGGTCCCTGCAGCACGACAATCTCGCCGCGTTCCACCTTCAGGTGTGCACCGGCGAGTACGGGGAAGCGACCGACGACGGCGACCACGCCCTCCAGTTCGACGACGCGATCCATGCGACCGAAACGCTAGTGAAGAGCCGTCGACTCCGGACAACGACCCCGGCGACCCCCCGACTGGACCGTCGCGCCACTAGGTTGACGGGGCGTGAACGACGAGAACCCCGACTCCCCGAACGACGATTCCGCACCGGCGGCCGAGTCCGTCGTGCGCTCCCCGGGTCGGTGGTCCCGCATCCTCGACATCACGGGCAAGACGCTCCTCACGACGGGCCTCCTCATGCTCGCCTTCGTCGTGTACCAGCTGTGGGGCACCGGAATCTATGAGTCGAGGGCCCAGGACGACCTTGAGAAGCAGTTCCAGGAGCAGATCGCCCCTGGGACCACTGTCCCGGGTGTCACCACCATCGTCACCACCACCACGGAACCCAAGCGCCCGTCCAAGGGCAAGGTGGTGGGTCGCATCCAGGCGCCGACCATGGGCCTGGACAAGTACATGGTGGCGGGAGTGTCGACCGACCTGCTCAAGATGGGACCGGGCCTGTTCCCCAAGTCGCCGCTCCCCGGACAGAAGGGCAACGTGGCCGTCACCGGGCACCGCACCACCTACGGTCAACCCTTCGGCCGCATCCACGAACTCGAGGCCGGTGACCAGATCACCATCACGACGACGAAGGGTGTCTTCGTCTACGAGGTGTTCGGCAAGCCCCAGATCATCATGCCGACCAAGACCTCGGTCATCAAGACGACGGACAAGTCGAAATCCATCCTCACCCTCATCTCCTGCCACCCGCGCTGGAGCAGCGAGCGGCGCATCGTCGTCAGGGCCGAACTCATCACCGGTCCGGTGCCGACCACGACAGTGCCCCCCCGGGCGGCCGGCGCCACCACGACCTCCACCACCATCGAGGAGATCGTGGACGACTCCGTGGTCGATGACGGCGGGGTCCTGCCGGGCGACACGCTCGATGACGGCTGGTTCCACGACACCTCGACCATCCCCGCGGTGCTCTTCTACGGACTCCTCCTCGTGGCGATCGCGGTGTTCGCCACCACCCTCGTCAAGCGGGGTCGCAACCGCTGGGTGGTGTACCCCCCGGCGCTCGTGGTGTTCATCGTCCTGCTGTACCCGTTCTTCGAGAACCTCAGCGGACTCCTCCCGGCGAACCTCTAGGCCGGAGACGTGACCGTCCCCGACGACGATCCGATCCGGGCCAACAGGGCGCGCATCGCCAAGTGGACGCTGCTGGCCAACCGGATCGGATGGTTGTTGTACGCCCTCGCGATGTCGAGCTTCGTCATGGCGTTCGTGCTCGGTTTCTCCGGTCCGCTCGTCACCGTGGTCGTCGTGTCACTCATCTCCGGGTCGGTCCTTCTCGCCCCGTCGATCGTCATCGGCTACGCGGTGAAGGCAGCCGACCGGGCCGACCGCGACGGAACATGGTGATCGGGGCCCGGACCCCCCGCCGAACCGACCGATAGAGTCGGAGCATGGCAGTTCCCGGCGAACACCATCCCGCCTTCGAGGAGTACTGCGAGGCGATCTACGAACTCCACGAGGACGACGTCGAGGTCATCCAGGCGCGCATCGCCGAGCGCCTGCGCGTGTCGCGGCCCTCGGTCTCCGAGATGATCA
The DNA here is from genome assembly GCA_032118285.1 of Ilumatobacteraceae bacterium. Taxonomy (GTDB): domain Bacteria; phylum Actinomycetota; class Acidimicrobiia; order Acidimicrobiales; family Ilumatobacteraceae; genus UBA2093. Next base: position 7,341 of record JAULXU010000069.1, on the reverse strand, counting down.
GGCGCCTCTCGGACGAGCGGCTCGTGCGCGTCGACGGCGGACGCATCTCCCTCACAGATGCCGGCGAGGGGCTCGCCCAGCGCGTGGTTCGCCGCCACCGGCTCGCCGAGCGGTTCCTCACCGACATCCTGGGGCTCTCGTGGGCGTCAGCGCACCACGAGGCCGGCAAGTGGGAGCACGTCATGTCCGAGGAAGTGGAGGAGGCGATGATCGCGCGGCTCGGCAATCCCACCACGTGCCCGCACGGCAACCCGATTCCCGGGTCGGACTATCTCGCCCCGGACCACGTGCGCCTCGTCGACGTGGCGCCCGGCACCCGCTTCGTCGTCACCCGCATCCCCGAGGAACTCGAGTTCGTTCCGGGGATGCTCGAGTTCCTCGAGAGATCCCGTCTCGTGCCCGGATCGTCGGGGCTGGTGCGCCGTCTGGACGAGGACGGCACCATGCTCGTTGCCGTCGACGACGAGGACGTGAACCTCGACCCGCGGGCGAGCGCGCGCATCCTGGTCACGCGATGAGGCGGATCCTCGCGGTTGCCGCCGTGCTCGTCACCACGGCGGCGATGACGACGTCGTGTGCGACCGAGATCGTCGGCCCGCTCGACACGTCGGCACCCGACGCCACGACGACGACCGCGCCCGCTCCCCTGCCGGACGGGATCGAGGCGCTCCTCGACGAGATCGTGATCCTGGCGACCGGTCTCGGCGACGCCGTGGCCGAGGGCCGCAAGGACGAGACGCGCCGACGACTCGCGCGTGCCGAGGAGATCTGGGTGCGCATCCAACCCCTCATCATCGAGTCCGGTGTCGACCTCCTCGACGAGACGGGAGCCGTCGTCGGACTGGTGCGCACCGCCGTGCAGCGAACGCGACCTGCGGACGGCGACAAGGCCCTTCGCTTCGCCATCGAATTGCGCGACTCCGCCGCCGCGTTGCTGTGACCCGGCGACCGTGACCCGGGCGTCGTACGCCCCTCAGGCCATGGCGTCGGGGAGCGGCAGAGCGTGGACCACCGCCAGGCTGCGCGTCGAGCGAGTGAGCGCCACGTAGAGGAGGCGCAGTCCCTGGGGATCATCGGCGACGATGGCCGCCGGTTCGGCCACGATGACGTCGTCGAGTTCGAGGCCCTTGGCGAGCGAGGCGGGAACGATCGACAAGCGTTCGTCGAGCGCCGAGGTCTGGGCCCGTCCGTGCGCCACGCCCGCGGCACTCAACGCGACGGACATCTCATCCACCATGGAATCGGAACAGATGACCGCGACACGACCGGCCTCCTGCCTGCCGAGCAGGTCGCGCGCGACGGCGACCACCGCGGGTGCCAGTGACGACGGGTCGTCGACCCTCTCGATGCGCGGAACCTCGCCGTCCTCGCGCACGCTGCGGGGCGGGCGCAGACCCGGGGTGGCGGCGCGCATGACCCGATCCGCCAGTTCCATGATGGGCGCGGGGATGCGGTACCCCACCGAGAGTCCCGTCACGCGCGGCTCCCTGCGGGACGGCAGATGGGCCAGGACGTCGCTCCAGTCGTCGGGAGCGAGGGGGCCGGTGGCCTGGGCAATGTCGCCCACCACGGTCATCGAACCGCTGAGTGAGCGTCGCGACACCATGCGCAGCTGCATCGGGGTGAGGTCCTGCACCTCGTCCACGACGATGTGCCCGTACGTGCGCATCTCATCGCCCTCGTCGATGCGCCCGCTGCGCCTGGGCCGGGGGCCGAGCACATGTGTCGCCTCGTCGAGCAGCGCCACGTCGGCGGCAGACCAGCGCACGTCCTCGACGGACGCCGAACGCGGGCGATGGAGGGCGAGGCACTCCTCCTCGGAGAGCACGCCCTCGCCCGCCAGGCGGAGCAGAGCCTTGCTGCCGAACAGGTCGTGGAGGAGCTGCGTCGGGGCGAGCACCGGCCACATGCGCTCGAGCGCGGCGCGCACGTCGGGATGGTCGTGGAGCAACTCGCGCACGTCGGCGGCCTCGGTGTCCTCGCGGTACGAATCAGCCAGCGCCGCCCACAGCTCGTTCTCGACGAAGCGCCGGGCCTGGTTGTGCCGGTGGAAGCGGCGCCGTGCCGCCCTCACGATGTCGCGGGAATGCCCGGCCGAGAGGCGGACCCGCCCCGTTCGGTAGGGCACCACGAGGTCCTCGCGCAACGGCCGTTCGCGGTCGTGCACCGCCTTGTCGACCACCCGGGCCATGCGCGCGTCACCCTTGATTCGCATCACGGCGGCGTCCTCGACGAGGCCCCACGTCGGCCCCCTGACGAGGTCGGCCAGCACGACCTGCTCCACACCCGCCTCTCCGAGCGAGGGAAGCACCCGTTCGATGTAGCGAAGGAAGACGCGGTTCGGTCCGACCACGAGCACGCCCTGGTCCTCGAGCGGGAATCGATGCGTGTAGAGAAGGTACGCGGCACGGTGCAACGCGACCACGGTCTTGCCCGTGCCCGGCCCGCCCTGCACCACGAGGACGCCGGACTGTGGCCAGCGAATGATCTCGTCCTGTTCGGCCTGGATCGTGGCCACGATGTCGCCGAGTTGCCCCGTGCGTCCCCGCTCGAGGACACCGATGAGGGTGCTGTAGCCGCGCAGACCCTTCCCCGGCGCGTCACCCCCGAGACCGTCGTCCTGGCCGACACCGAGATGACCCTCGCCGAAGAGTTCGTCCTCGAGGCCGAGAAGGGTCGACCCCTCGACGGCGAAGTGCCGCCGCCGCACCAGACCCATGGGCTCGCGCCCGGTGGCACGGTAGAAGGGTTCTGCCACGGGGGCGCGCCAGTCGACCACCACGGGCTCGTACTCGGCGTCGGCCACGGCGAGACGGCCGATGTGGAAGGCCTCGGCTGTGTCGCCCTCTGCCAGACGGTCGATGCGACCGAACACGAGTGCCGCGTCGCCCAGTTCCAGTTGCTCGAGGCGACGCACAACCTGTTCGTCGAAGGCGTTGCGATCGAAGCGGTTCTGGAACGTGCCGCCCGAGCCGGTCTCGGTGAGCTCGCGGATGCGCAGGGCACTGCCGCGCGAGGCCTCGAGACACCGGTACGCGTGCAGGATGTACTCCTGCTCCTCCGCGAATTCCGGATGTTCCTGGGTCATGCTCCTCCCCCGTTTCCCGGCAGCGCACATGCCGAATTCAGGGTCCGTCCATGCTATCGGTGCACACATCGGGCCCCGCCGGGGCGACCTGACACCGACGCCCACATTCGTCACCATCACCGCCCCGAGGAACGGAGAAGCACATGCACACGGAAACGTCCCGCAGAAGCGGACCGGGACTCCCGCCCCCGTGGATGGCCGCACTGTTGTGTGTCGCCGCGCTCGCCTGGGGAACGGTCATCCCGCTCGGCAATCGAGCAGCGCTCGCCGACGGTGGCACCGGGAACGGATCGGGATCGGTGGTGGGCGACACCATCGAGGCCGACATCCGGTGGGGTGACGACGGCGAGACGACCGGTTGCCGGTGGAGCGTGGCCGGGGTGGTCGATGCCCGGTCCGGCTCGGTTCGCGAGGGCTCCCGTCGTCGCACGGTGGATGGGGTGGAGGAACTGCTCTATCTGCGCGAATGTCCGGGCATCGCCACGCGGCACTGGATCAGACGCGACACGAGCGACCGCATGGCCGTCGCCGCACGGGCGCGCGCCAGTCGACTCGTCCCCTCCCTCCTCGCCCGCACGGCACCCCCGAGGGCCGACATGGTCGTCAACGTCGGCACGTGGTTCTGGGTTCCCCGCGCCGCATGGCGACCCGTGCGGGTCACGGCCACCATCGTCACCCCGTACGGACCCATCTCCGTCACCGTCACTGCCCGACCCGTGACGCTGGTGTGGTCACCCGGTGACGGCGGGCCGTCGACCACCTGCCGCGGACCGGGCGAGCCCTGGCAACCACGCCACGGTGACCGCGCCTCGACTCCCTGCATGCACACGTACCGCTCGGCATCCCACACCGTGCGGGCGCGCACATACGGCGCACGCATGACCGTGGTGTGGAAGGTGACCTGGCGGTCGTCCCTCCTCGCGGGCGGTTCCCTCCCCGATATCCGCACGGGCGTCGGACTCGACGTGGTCGTGCGCGAACTGCAGGCGCTCGGTCGATGACGGAACCGGGGGCGACGCTCGACGGCGAATAGCCTTCCCGGGTGGCCCGGCACCGCGGTCGCACCGAACCAAGGAGCACACCCCCATGAGCGACGACAAGGACCGCTTCGTACTGGATCGGCGCTACGCCGCCGCTCTCGCCGCCATGGAAGACGCCGACGTCGATGCCCTCGGACGGGCCCTCGAGGGCGATCTGCGCGACGCCCTCGCCCGCATCGCCGGACTACCGGCCAACGCCTTCGACGAGGGTTCGGCGCTCGGTGCCATGATCCGCGACGGCGCGGTCAGGCGTCGCACGACCCACGACGTCGGTGTGGTGCTCGGCGAGCCGTGCACCTCGTGGTGCATCGAGGAGCTCGGGGCCGCGGCGGAGAATCCCACGCTGGAGGAGCTGCACGGATTGCTGCCCTCGGCCATCGAACGCTTCGGTCTTCCCGCGGTGAAACTGATGGTCATCCAGTATTCACGTTCGCTGAAGGGCTTCCGCGAGCTCGTCGCCTCGGACGAACGCTTCGCCGCCACCGGTACCGCTCCCGCCGCTCCCCTGCGCGAGGTGGACGAGGCGGCACAGGCCGCCAAGCGCGCCGCCCGCAAGGAGCGAAAGGCCGCCGAGAAGGCCGCGCGTTCCAAGCAGCAGGGTCGTCGCTAGCGCGCCGTCGGCGTCACGGCGTCGACGGCGGAGGCGGGGGCAGAGGTCGGGCGGCATCGATCCGGGCCTTCTCGGCGAGCAGCTCCCCCTCGAAGCGCGCCAGCGTTCCCGTGGCGAGTGCCGAGGCCAGTTCCAGTCGGAACTGCACGTCGGTGCCCACGCTGCTCCCGTATCCGATGCCGGTGGGCTTGGTGCGGTTGCGCACGGCGAACACGGTGTAGCCCTCGGGCATGTGGGACATGCCGAGCATCCTGGCAAAGGACCACTCCTGGTTGCGACGCGTTCCCACGAAGATGACCCGCTTGTCCGTGATGAGGGCGTTGCCCTCGTCGGTCATCGTCGTCTGCTCGCGCCCGGGGACCGTGTTTCCCGAGATGCGTCCGGTGTTGAGACGGACGCCGCCGAAGAGGGGGAACGAGACGCCCCCGTACCCGGCCTTCGTGCGCGAGGGCGCGCGCACGTTCTCGAGGTACGCCGCTCCCTCCAGGTAGCACAGCGGTGTCTCGTCGGCCGCCACGATGAATCCGTAATCGTCCTTGCCACCGAAGTAGGTGTCGAGCCGTCCCGCGAGACACTCGCGCACGACGTCGAGCATCTCGTCGACACGTGCGGCCTCCTCCGTCCATGAGGCGTGCAGCCGACCGAAGGCCTCCGTGGCCCGCTGGTGCCGGGCGGAGTCGCGCCGCTTCCTGAAGCCGTCGAGGATTCCCATGCTGCTCACCCTAGGAAGGGGGTGCGTCCCGTCACGTGAACGCGACCGCGTCGCCCTCGCGCACCGTTCCGGCAACGAGCACCCGCGCGTACACGCCCAGGTTCTGATCCAGGTCGGACACGATGTGGCGCAGGATCGAGCGATCCTCGCCGATGGTGTCGTCGATCGGGCGGGTCACCATGATGCACCGGGGACACGGTACGAGGAACTCGACGGCGGCGTCCCCGATGCGGGCCCGCCGACCCGTCCAGGAGAACTCGGGGTGTCCCGGCTCGTCTCCCGTGTCGACCACGAGCGAGGGCCGGAAACGACGGTCGTCGATGACCGAGCCGGGCAGGGCGGAACGCAGTGCGGCGAAGGCCGATGTCGTCATCACCATGAGGGGCCAGCAGTCATGATGGGTGCCGGGCGGTGACTCGTACGTCGCGATCTCCGGTGGGAACACGCTGAAGTCCGGCAGGGGCTCGTGCTCCTCGCGGCCGAAGATGCCGCGAAGCTCGGCCATCACATCGTCGGAGTCGGCGGGACCGCGCAGGAAGTGTTCCGTCGACCCGTCGTCGGGCAGGGACTCGAGGCCGACACGTCGCCCCAGTGCCGCGCTCAGACGCGCGTCGATGTCGTCGTCCCGAGTGGACGCCGTCGACCCGTCGGGAAAGGTGACGATCACGTGTCGGGAGCCGTCGTCGTGGAACGACGCGGCGAAACGCATGAGTCCGCCGATCTTCTTGGCTCCGCGGATGCCTCCCCGCTCGTGGTCACGCACCGCCCAGTACCGGTCGCCCACGATTCCCAACGGACCGATCTCGACCTCGGTCGCACGCTCCCCGACGAAGGACTTGACGGGATGGCGCCAGATCCTGTCGACGCGCATCGTCGCGCCTAGCTGTAGTACGGGTTGGCGCCCGTGGTGTGGTCGGTGATGTCGCGCACCTTGACCACGCCCGGCACCTTCTCGATGAGCGTGGTCTGCACGCCGTCCATCATCGTCTGCTTGCTCAACGAGCAGCCGTGGCAGCCGCCGCCCATCGTGAGATAGGCCACGCCCTCGCCGTCGTGACCCGCGTAGGAGACGAATCCGCCGTGGGCGGCGAGCGCGGGGTTGACCTCGCCCGAGAGCACGGCTTCGATGGCCGCGGACATCTCGTCGTCGCCCACGAGTCCCTCGATGACAGGTGCCGGGGGCTTGTTCGGATTGCGGATGATGAGTCCCTGTCGCTCGTTGAAGTCGAGCGTGGCGCCGCTGATGTGTTCCATCGACGCCGACGGCACGATGACCTTGAGCCCGTCGATGGTGCGGACCTCGTCGGTGAAGGCCGCCTGGGTCACGATCTCGAACGAGAGGTCGTAGCGGAACTCCTCGCCCGGTGCGGCCATGACCTCGAGGCGCAGACCGAGGCGCTCCTTCTCCGGTTCCTCGTCGCGCAGGGACACGAGTCGGGCGTGCGCCTCGGGAGTGATCTCGATGATGGTGTCGGTCGAGGCGGATGCGAATGGACTCACGGAGCCAAGGCTAGCGACGCTGGCCGGGGGCCCGCAGGGCTCGGACGCGGTGCGTACCGCTAGTTTGGGTGGCACGAACGGGGAGCTCGCGGGACGGCGGGCTGAGAGGGTGGATGCCTCCACCGACCCGACACCTGATCTGGGTAATGCCAGCGGAGGGATTTCCATGAGCCACGCGCACGCCACCATCTTCACGGGCGGTCATCCGCCGAGGGAGGACATCGCCGCCCTGCTTCCGGCCGGCACCACCATCGTCGCCGCCGACTCGGGCTGGCACCATGCGGTGGGCGCGGGCCTCGTGCCGTCGGTGCTCGTGGGCGACCTCGATTCCATCGGTGCCGACGGTCTCGCCGCCGCGCGCGCGTCGGGTTGCGAGGTCGTCGCTCATCCC
>JAULXU010000068.1:4340-7050 GCA_032118285.1 Ilumatobacteraceae bacterium | reverse complement strand
CGAGAGGTTGATGCCCGAGCCCGAGCCGCCCTTGAAGATGACTCCCTCCTCGCGGTACCAGTTGAGGATCGCCGACATCTTGTCCTCCACCGAGAGGATGAAGCATGCGCTCGCCTGCTGCGGGACACCCTTGACGCCGATGTTGAACCACACCGGGCTGTTGAAGGCGGCGCGCTGGGTCACGAGGATGTACTTGAGCTCGTTGCGGAAGGCCTCGGACTCCTCGTCGTCGGCGAAGTAGCCACCCTCGATGCCCCACGTGGTGATCGTGTCGGCGACGCGGTCGATGACCTGGCGCATCGAGTTCTCGCGCTCGGGGGTGCCCGGCGTGCCGCGGAAGTACTTCTGGGCCACGATGTTCGTGGCGTTCAGGGACCAGGACTCGGGGAATTCCACCCCGAGCTGCTCGAAGGCCACGGTGCCGTCGCGCCAGTTCGTGATGCGCGAGTCGCGCTTCTCCCAGCGCACCTCGTCGTAGGGGTGCACCCCGGGGGTGGTGAAAAAGCGGCCGATGCCGATGGACAGACGATCCGGTGCGAGAGACATGGTGACTCCTGATTTCCTTTGTTTTTGAGACCTTGGCGCGGCCCTGTCGGGGCCGTGAACCACAACATATTGTGGTTTCAGGCCCGATTCGGGGACCCTTGCCACAAGCGGTGGGGACGAATTACAGCACCGTAAGTACCCCCGTGTCAACGATATCCGTCGACCGTGCGCGGAGTTTTTCCGGCGCGACGACGCCGGGACGGGGACCAGGTACGGGGCTCACTTGCGCCCCAGTCGACCGTGCCAGGTGCCCACGATCGACTCCATCCGCTCCCCTCCCGGTCGCCGTCGACCGTGTGAGCAGGATAAGGACGGCCCCTTGTGGATTGGAAGGGGACAACGGTGTGAATTGCCGGAAGTTCTTGGGGAATTGCCGGTTTTCCTTGGGGATGAGGCTGTGTCTGCCCTGGGGATATCGGTGGCACCACTGTGGACAATTCCCCACCCGGGCACGAATTCACCTGGTTATTGGCTCTTGTTCACTTCGCAGCGAGCACGGCAGCGACCGTCACTGGCACCGCGTTGAGAGCGGCATTGCCCGAGAGAGGATCGAGAACTGCATCGTCGGTGAGGATGTTCGCGTTCACCCCGGCCTTGTCGCGGGCCACGGAGAGCCGGACACCCGGGGACCCGTGGCCCCAGCCGTGCGGCAGGCTCACCACTCCGGTGCGCACTGCATCCGTGACCAGCACGTCGGCGACCACCTCCCCCACCCTGCTCGTCACCCGCGCGCGACCGCCGTCCACGAGCAAGAGCCGTCGGGCGTCGTCGGGGTGCACGTGCAAGGTGCAGGCGAGACGGCCCTTGGTGAGGATGCGCAGGTTGTGCATCCATGAATTGTTCGACTTGAGGTCTCGTCGACCCACCAACAACATCGGAGCAGCATCGACCTCGCGGGTCCGGGCCAGCTCGAGCAGATCGGCGAGGAACTCCTGCGGAGCCAGTTCGACGCTGCCGCTCGGGGTGCGCAGCAGGGACGGGAGGCGCGGCTCGAGCGGACCGAGATCCACTCCGTGGGGATTGTCGAGCAGAACATCGAGGGACAGACCATCCGGATTCGCCCCGAAGGCGGCGCCGTAGGGGCCCGCCTGCAACATGAGATCGAGCATGCGGGCCGGACCGCGTCGACCGCTCGCGCCGAGCGCATCGAGAATCTCGATCGGATCGCGACCCGCCAGCGGCGACGTCTGCGACCCCGTCTCGGCGTGCACCATCCCCGCGATCACCTGGTCGTCGACGATGGCCGGATCCACCCCGGGACCGAGGCCCTGGAGGATGCCGGCCAGTTTCGCCAGAATCTCCCACTCGTCCGGCGAGGACGGGTCGCGCGGCAGCACGGCAGGGCTGTAGTTGGCCACATTGCGCACCGCGAATGCGTAGAGCGAGAGGTCGTAGTGGTCGCGCTCCAACGCCGAGGGGGGCGGGAGGATGACGTCGGCATGGCGCGTCGTCTCGTTGAGGTAGATGTCGATCGACACCATGAAGTCGAGCGACTCGAGCGCCCTCTCAAGTTGCGCCGAGTGCGGCGTGGAGAGGACCGGATTGCCCGCGGCCGTCACCATCGCACGGATGCGGCCCTCGCCCGGTTCGAGGATCTCCTCGGCCATCACCGCAGCCGGGTACTCCCCCATGGCCTCGGGCCGTCCGCTCACGCGACTGCGGCCCCGACCGATGCGGAAGCCCTTTCCCTTGCCACCCTCGCCTCTCGTCGTGGGATTTCCCGTGGCCGGACGGGTGAACATCGCACCGCCCGGTCGGTCGATGTTGCCCGTGAGCACGTTGAGCGCGTCGATGAGCCACGCATTCACCGTTCCGAACCGCACCGCGTTCACCCCGATGCGTCCGTACACCGCGGCCGTGGGAGCGGCGGCGAGTTCGCGGGCGAGGCGCACGATGTCGGCGGCCGGGACGCCCGTGGCCGCGGACACCGAGTCCGGCGTGATCCCCGCGACGGCTGCGCGCAACTCCTCGGTCCCGTTGACGCGCCCCGCGAGCCTCTCGGGGATCGCCACGAGGCGCTCTGCGAACAGAACGTGCACCATCGCCGCCAGGAGCAGCCCGTCCGTCCCGGGCCGGATGGCCACCCACTCGTCGGCGGCCTCGACGCTCCGCGTGCGTCGGGGGTCGACCACGACGATTCGTCCGCCACGGGCGCGGATGCGTT
>JAULXU010000068.1:0-4330 GCA_032118285.1 Ilumatobacteraceae bacterium | reverse complement strand
TGCGTTCCATCCGACCGGGAAAGTCGGGGGCGGTGCAGAGACTTCCGTTCGACTCGAGTGGATTGGCCCCGAGCATGAGCAGGAAGTCGGTGCGGTCGAGGTCGGGGACGGGGATCGCCACGGGGGATCCGAACATGTACCCGCCCGCCACGTGCTTGGGGATCTGGTCGACGGTCGAGGCGCTGAATCGGTTGCGCGACCCGAGCGCACGCAGCCACACCGCATTGAAGGCCATGGCGCCGAGGTTGTGGGCGTTGGGATTGCCCACGTAGGCGCCGATGGCGTCGCGCCCGTGCGTCGCGAAGACCCGGGCGAGGCCCTCGTCCACCACCCGCCACGCCTCGTCCCAGGAGACCTCGACGAACCCGCCGTCGCGCCGCACGAGGGGTCGACGCAACCGGTCGGGATCCTCGTGCAGGTCCTTCAGGCTGGAACCCTTCGGACAGATGAATCCGCGCGAGAACACGTCGTCACGGTCGCCGCGGATCCTCACCACGGTCCCGTCAGGCGCCACGGTGACCTCGAGTCCGCAGGTCGCCTCACACAGAGGACACGTGCGGTACGCCGTTCGGTTTCCCCCCGTCATGGCGCCACTCTGCCACACGCCGCGCCCCCCGTCGCCCGTCCCTGCGGGTCCTAGCATCGGCGCGTGAGCGTGGTGATGGAGGTTGTCTCGTCGCGCATCGAGGGTCTCGATGCCGGCGACCGCCTGCCGGTGGACGAACTCGTCACCGCATGCCGTGGACCGGTTCGCGCCTCGGGGTCACGCAGCACCGAGGTCTGCATGGTGACGACACCCGACGCCTGGACGGAGATCGACGGCCACTCCGCACCCCTCGGCGGCCCGGAGGACCAGGCGATGTTCCTCGCCCTGCGGCGCGATGCCGACCTCGTGCTCGTCGGCGCGGGCACCGTACGGGCAGAGGGGTACGGTCCGCCGTCGCGACCCGGCCTGAGGGTGGCGGTCGTATCGGCCTCGCTCGACGTGGATCCCGGCTCGGCACTGTTCGCCAGCGGGGCGGGCTTTCTCGTCACGACGACCGACGCACCCGAGACGGACATCGACACAGTGCGTGCCGGTGTCGGTTCCGTCGACCTGGCGGCGGCTCTCGACCTGCTCGGGGCGAGGATCGTCCACGTCGAGGGAGGGCCGAGTCTCAATGCCGCACTGCTTGCCGCCGATCTTGTCGATGCCGTCAACCTCAGCTTCAGCCCCCTGCTCACCGGAGCCGCCGGTCGTTCCTGGGTGCACGGACCCACACCGCCCCGGAGATTCGTACCCGTGCTCTTGGCCCGGGCCGAACACCAGGTTTTCGCCCGCTATGTGCGGGTCAGGACCTCTTGAGCAGGGCCAACTCCCGGCGGAAGTCGGCTGCATCATCGAAGTTCTTGTAGACGCTGGCGAAACGCATGTAAGCGACCTCGTCGAGAGCCTTCAATTGTTGGAGCACGGCGTGCCCCACCACCGATGAGGTGACTTCGATGCCGGCCGCCGCGGCGAGGCGCACCTCGTCTTCCACCATCTCCCCCAGATCGTCGATCTGGTCCTCGGTCACGGGGCGTCCCTTGCACGCCGCACGCACCCCCTCCACCACCTTGACGCGATCGAAGGGCTCCCTCACGCCTGAACGCTTGAGCACCATGAGCGGAGCGCCTTCGAGACGTTCATATGTCGTGAATCGATAGGAACAGGCCGGGCACGACCGGCGACGACGGATGGCGCTGCCCTCATCGGACGGTCGGGAGTCGATCACCTTGGTGTCGTCGTGGCGGCACACTATAAATCGGCGTTTTCGCTCAATGTCGGCTTGTGGCCCGGTTTTCCCTGGGATTTCTGCCCTGTGGACGCTCAGGGCAGGCGCACGACCTGCCCGGGCTCGAGGCGTGCCCCGTTGAGCCGGACCAACTCACCCACCAGGTCGCCCAGTGACCCCTCGGGCTTGAGGGTGCGGGCGATGTCCCAGAGCGTGTCACCCTCGGACACGACCATGGTGCGGGGCGCAATCGGCTGGCCGGCTCCCGGGTCGGAGGCGAATGCTCCCCCGCCGAGGATCGCCCAGGACACCGTCGCCGCCAGAACGGCAAAAAGCGTGCTCACCGTCCGGCGACGGCGGCGATACACCGCCTGACTCAGGCGGACGGGCCGCCTGCCATGAACGGGAGCCGCGGGATGACGCACGTGGCGCCGCGGCTGCCCGGTGCGGGATTCCGTCGGGCGAGGAATGCCCGTCACGGGCCGACGGACCTGCACATGACCGCCGGCGGGGCGGTTGTTTTGACGGGGGACGAAGCCAGCGGGACGCAGCAAAGGGTCGAACAGAGCAGTCATGGAAGGGGCCTTTCCGGGGGTGACAGGGGAATGTGCGGGGGTTTTCATGAGTCGGGACCGTAGCGAACGGGTGTTCGGTAGTATTGCCGAACAGGTGTTCGGTGTCAAGGACCCGGCGAACATCCGTTCTCCGAACACATGTTTGACCCCGATGGCGAACACCTGTACGCTCGCCCCATGGCCGAGACCCTCACCGAACGACAGCGTCAGATCCTCCACGTCATCGAGCGGAGCATGCAGGAACGGGGCTACCCGCCGAGCGTCCGGGAGATCGGCGAGGAGGTGGGCCTCAACTCCCCGGCGAGCGTGCACAACCACCTGGCGACCCTGCAGAAGATGGGATTCCTGCGGCGCGACCCCACCAAGCCGCGCGCCATCGAGGTGCGGTTCGACACCAACTCGGAAGTGGCGATGGAGCGTCGCCCCTCTCGCCATGTTCCTCTCATCGGCGAGGTCGCAGCCGGCACCGACGTCCTGGCCCAGGAAAACGTGGAGGACCTCATCCCGCTGCCCACCGACTTCACCGGCGAAGGAGAGCTGTTCATGCTCAAGGTGCGCGGCGACTCCATGATCGAAGCCGGAATCCTCGACGGCGATTTCGTCGTGGCCCGACAGCAGAACGTTGCCGAGAACGGCGACATCGTGGTGGCCGGCATTCCGGGCGACGAGGCAACGGTCAAGACCTACAAGCGCACGTCCAAGGGCATCACTCTCCTCCCGGCGAACGGCTCCTACGAGCCCATGATGTTCGGCCCCGACGAGGTCGTCATCTTCGGCCGGGTCGTCACGGTCTTGCGCCGCCTCTGACGCTCCTCACCGGAAGCCGGGTCAGCGCATCCCGAGGCGGTCCGCCAACAGGCGCAGGCGCGCATCGGGTTGCACGACGGCAACTCGAACATGGCGTGATCCCCCCGCGCCGTAGAAGTCCCCCGGGCTGACGAGGGCCCCGCCCTCGCGTGCCAGACGCTCCGTGAACTCCCAGGCGTTGCCGGCGTCGAACCAGAGATAGAAGCCTCCCGCCGGCAATCCGATGTCGAGACCCGACCATCGACCGAGAACATCGGCGGTGAACCGGAGACGCGCCAGATAGCGCTCGCGCTGCACGGTCACGTGCTCATCGTCGTCGAGCGCCGCGACTCCGGCGGCTTGGGCCGGTCCCGGCACCATGAAACCCGCGTGCTTGCGCACCTCCTTGAGATAGTCGACCAGTTCGGGATCGCCCGCATAGAAGCCCACCCGCACACCGGCGAGGTTCGAGCGCTTGGACAGCGAGTGCACGGCGACGACTCCCTCCACCCCGTGCTGGAGGATGGTGCGGGGAGGACCGGCCCAGGTGAACTCGGCGTAGCACTCGTCAGAGAACACCGGCACGCCCCGGGAGCGGCCCCACTCGGCGGCCGCTCCGAGGTCGTCGAGGGACCCCATCGGGTTCGACGGGGAGTTGACCCACAGCATCAGGGCTCGGGCCGCGTCCTCGTCGGACACAGCGGCAAGATCGAGACGTCCTGCGGTGTCCACGGGCACGGGGACGGCGCGCAGTCCCGCGAGACTCGCCCCCATCTCGTAGGTGGGATACGACACGGCCGGATACAGCACCGTGTCCCGACCCGGGCGGCGCAGATGCAGGTACTGGGGAGTGGTGGCGACGAATTCCTTCGTCCCGATGCACGCCGCGATGCGCGACACCGGCACGTCCACCCCGAAGCGCCTGGCCATCCAGCGCGCGACCGAACGCCGCAGAGCCTCCGATCCGACGCTGGCCGGATATCCGCGCTCTGAGTCCGATCCCCCGAGAGCGCCCAGCACCGCAGCCGGCGGCGGATCACACGGTGTCCCGATGGAGAGGTCGACCGCCGCCCCGTCGAATTCCGCGGCGATCCGTTGGAAGGCGTCGAGCCGGTCGTAGGGGTACGGCGGCGGCACGAAACCGGGGGCGTCCCTGTCAATCATGAGACCCCGATTTTTCCCCAACGGCTCCGCCGACCACGAACCCGCGCAGAC
>JAULXU010000067.1:0-5187 GCA_032118285.1 Ilumatobacteraceae bacterium | reverse complement strand
ACCGTGTCGGTGGACGATCTCAGGCCCTTCGCGCTCTTGACCGGGAACTCCTTCACGAGGCCGCTCACGCTGAGCATGGGTCCCTCTCCCCCGCTCACCAGGTTCCCTCCAGGTCACGGGCACGGATGCACGCCGAGCGCGTCATGCCGATCTCGACCAATTCCATCGGCGCCGCGGCGCAGGCCTCGACGGCGTGGGGACAGCGGGGATGGAAGGCGCATCCGGACGGGGGCGCGAGCATGTTGGGCGGCGACCCGGCGATGGGCTGCAGACGGTCCCTGCCCGCCGCGGGCAGCGAAGCGAGGAGTCCCCGCGTGTAGGGGTGGTTCGATGCGGCGAAGATCGCCTCCACCGGCGCCGCCTCGACGGACTGACCCGCGTACATCACCTGCACCCGGTCGGCCACCCGTGCGATGACACCGAGGTCGTGGGTGATGAAGACGACCGCCGTGTTGAAGGTACGGCGGACCTCCTGGATCACGTCGAGGATCTGGGATTGCACCGTCACGTCGAGGGCGGTCGTCGGCTCGTCGGCGATGAGGACGTCGGGGTCGTTGGCGATGGCCATGGCGATCATCACGCGCTGGCGCATGCCGCCGGAGAACTGATGGGGATACTGGCGCGAGCGCACGTCGGGCTGGGGAAGTCCCACCAGGTCGAGGAGTTCCACCGCCCGCTTCCACGCCGCGTCGTCGTCGAGGGTCTGGTGGGCCTGGATCATCTCGACGATCTGGGCTCCGATGCGCTGCACCGGGTTGAGGGCCGACAGGGGGTCCTGGAAGATCATGGCGATGCGCTTGCCCCGCAGCGAACGCAGGACATCGGGCTTCACCCCGACCATCTCCTGACCGCCGAGCACAGCCGACCCTGACACCCTGGCGTACGAGGGCAGCAATCCCATGATGGAGAGGAACGAGACGGACTTCCCGGACCCCGACTCCCCGACGATGCCGACGAGTTCTCCGGGATTCACGTCGAGATCGAGACCACGCACGGCCTGGACCGTGCCGCCATGGGCGGGAAAGGAGACCCTCAAGTCACGGATGGAGAGGACGGGATCCATCACCGCTCCCGTCCGTGCTTGGGATCGAAAGCGTCGCGGAGACCATCACCGATGAAGCTCACGCACAGCGTGATGAGCAGGAGCGCGAGGAACGGATACAGAGCAAGCCACCAGAACCCCGCACGAACGGCGAGTCTCGCGTCCGACACGAGCAGTCCGAGCGACGTCGACCCGGAACCGGGATCCGGTCCATAACCGAAGAGCGAAAGGGTCGCTTCGCTCACGATGGCACCGACCACGCCGAGGCTGAGGGCGACGAGCATAGGACCGGCAGAGTTGGGCAGCAGGTGCCGCCGGATGATGTACCAGTTGGATGCACCCGCCGCCCGGGAGGCCTCGATGAACTCACGTTCCTTCAGTGCCAGCACCTGCGAGCGGATGATGCGTGCCACCCCCATCCAACCGAAGATGGCGAACAGGAAGATGAGGAACCGGATGGTGTTCACCTCACCCGTGAGCGGCTTGAGCCATGGGACGTTGGCCATGACGTTGCGCACCACGAGCAGGGCCACGAGGAACGGGAACGCCAGGAAGATGTCGGTGACGCGCATCATGATGTCGTCGAAGCGCCCACCCTTCAGGCCGGCCACCGAGCCGATGAGCGACCCGATCATGAGGCTGAAGAACGCACTGAAGATACCGATGAGCAGGGACACCCTCATGCCGTAGATGAGGCGGCTGTACAGGTCGCGTCCGATCGAGTCGGTCCCGAGCCACGCCTCGGCCCGCGGCGTGAGATTCGAGTTCGCCCCCTCGGTGATCTCGATGACGGCCTGATTGATGCCGTAGCGCGCGGTGAGGGACGGGAACAGAACGAGCAGGACGAGTGCCCCGAGGACGAAGACGGACACGACCGCGGCCTTGTGCGAGCGGAAGCGCAGGTACACCTGACGGCGCGGCGAGACCGACTCGGTGGTCACCCCCACCATCGCGTCGAAATTCGTGGACACGGAAGCCTCGCTCATGTCAATCCAGCCCGATCCGGGGGTCGAGCCATGCGTAGGCCAGGTCGGCGAGCAGGTTGAAGATCACCACGGCCGAGATGATGATCACCATCCACGGCATCAGTTCCGGGAAATCGCCGTTCGAGTAGGCGACCAGGAAGAAACGTCCCATTCCCGGATAGTCGAACAGGCCCTCCGTAATGATCAGGCCGCCCACGATCGCACCGAGGTCAAGGAAGGCGAGGGTCGTCACCGGGATCAGTGCGTTGCGGAGACCGTGCTTCACGAGCACCTGGCGCTCGGAGATGCCCTTCGATCGCGCCGTTCGCATGTACTCGCTGTTGAGCACGTCGAGAAGGGACGAGCGCATGTAACGGGCGTAGACCGCCATCGACTGGATCGCCACCACCGTCACGGGGAGGGCCATGTGGTGGAGCATCGTGAGAAGGTCGAAGCCGCGTTGACCCGGCGGATACACACCGGAAACCGGGAACAGGGAGGTGCCGAACCACTTCTGCCAATACACCGCGAAGAGGAGTTGCAGGAGAAGGGCCGAGATGAACGGAGGAACCGCGAGCCCGATGAGAGCAGCCGTGTTCACGGTCGAGTCGCGCAGACGACCCGGCTTGAGGGCGGCGAAAATGCCGAGAAGATTTCCCACCACGATTCCGATGACCGAGGCGGTCAAGCCGAGACGAAGGGAGTTGGCGAGCGAGTCTTGGAGCACGGGCCACACCTCGCGCTTGCCCTTGATGCTTCGCGGCCAATCGAACGTGACGAAATTGAAGAGCCACTCGAAGTATCCGCGGATGTAGCCGAACGGCCCCTCATAGAGGCCGTTTTCGCGGATGTAGGCGTCGATCTGCTTCCTTCCCGCGCGGATGTTCGTTCGCTTGAAGCTCTCCACCGGGTCGGTCCCGATGCGGATGGCCACGTACACGAGGAAGGTCACGAGAACCAGCGTCGGCACGAGCCAGACGAGCCTCCTCAGGACGTAGCGCAGCATCTGCTCAGTCTGTCAGACGGGGGGCGAAGGATGTGAAATCCGCCACGACACGAACGAAGGGGCGGAACCTCGCGGTTCCGCCCCTTCGCCTGATCGTGTCGACCGAGGTCGGATCAGAGGATGTCAACCACCGGCTCGGCGGTGACGAGCTCCGTGACCGCGTAGTCGCCGTCGTTCGTCGTGAGGTACACGCCGGGCATGAGCACGAAGGCCACGGTCCAGACGTACCACGACGAGTTGGCGCACTCGGTGACGGGGTTCAGACAGCCGGGCCACTGCTCGGCGCCGATGACGATCTTGCCGTCACCGTCGAGGTCCTTCCACTGCCAGGTGTCGTTGAACGCCGCGTAGTTGTTCAACTGGCCCTCGACGTTGCCCACGCGGTCGGTGCGGTAGGCACCGGACTTCGGGAACTGGAAGAGGGGCAACATGATGTAGTCGTTCGACATCTCGCGAACGGCGGTCAGGATGAGTTCCTTGCGCTTCTCGGCGTCGAGCTCCTTGTCGGAATCCTCGAGGGCGTTGGTCGCCTTCTTGTTGTTCCAACCCTGGTAGTTCTGACCGGTGAAGCCGTTGTCCTCGGTCGGAATCCGCTTGCCGGAGAACGACGACACGAGGTACGCCGGGTCCGGCGGTGCCGTGGAGATGTACATCGCCAGGTCGTAGTCCATGCCCGGGAGGCGCTTCTGGAAGTACGTGTCGGCGTCGGTGTTGTACGTCTCCACGTTGAATCCCGCAGCCCTCAGCTTGGGAATGAGGTAGGCCTGGGTGTCCTCACGGCGCTTGTTGCCGGTGTTGATGACCCACTGGATCTTCGGCGCGACGCCGTCCTTGGCCCACAGACCCTCGGAGTTCTTCTCGTAACCGGCGTCCTCCATGATCTCATCGGCCGCTGCCTGGTCGTACTGGTTGCCGAAGGTGTCCTCCGGGCAGTACGGGCCGGGAACGATCGGACCACAGGTGAGGAGCTTGCCGCTCGCCACGATCGGGATGTAGATCTGCTTGAACAGGGCTTCGAGGTCGATCGACTTGTAGAACGCCTCGCGGAAGTCCTTGTCGGCGAACACTCGGGGCTCGCCGTCGGCATTCTTGCCGTCGACACCCTGGTTCATGTACAGACCCTCATAGTCGCCACCGAACTCGATGACGGTCTTGATCTTGGGATCAGCCAGCTCGTTCTCGATGCCCGAGTAGAACTGCGGATAGATGAAGTCGACGCCACCGGCCTTGAGGTCGGTGATCTGGGTCTCGACACGGGGCACGATGACCAGCTGGCCGGCCTCGGCCTTCTTCGAACCCCAGTAGTTCTCGTTGGGGACGTAGACCACCTGATCGGGGCTCCACGACTCCATCTTCCACTGGGTGCCGGAGAACATCAGCTCGGTAGCGAAGTCCTGCGAGACGTCGTTGCAGTCCGCAACGGCGGCCTTCTTGATGAGGCCACCGAAGAGTCCGCGCCACGGCGCGTACAACTCGGTGAATTCGGCGACGACCTGCTTGTCGGACGTTCCCGCCTTGACAGCCTTGATCTTGTCGTAACCGCTCGTGCTGATGGAGCCGGTCGTATTGAGCGCGGCCTGCCATGTGCATTCGAAGTCGGCGGCAGTGATCTGCGAGCCGTCCTCCCAGACAGCGGCGGGATTGATGTCATACGTAATCGTCATGACCGTCTCTCCCGAGCCGCCGCCATCGGTGGTGTCGTCGCTGGAATCGCTGCCGCCGCCGCACGAGGCGAGGACGAGAGCGGCACCCACGAGACCCGCGGCGAGCTTGTGGCTCTTACGGATGTTTCTCATGTGACCTCCTGGTCATCTGTTGTTGTGACGGGGAGGAACTGTGACGCCGCCATCCAATTGCCATGGCGACGATCTTGTCCCGGCCTCCCCACCGGGACAAGGGCGAAAACCTAACAGAAGATGGCGCCGAAGTGAACATTCGGCCATCGACGTCGGCCCGGGGGCCGGCTGATCACAAGGTGTCGGGACGCAGGCGGTACTGGACTATCCGGGAGAATTCGTCCGGGTCGAGGCTCGCTCCGCCCACCAGAACGCCGTCGATATCGGGCTGGGACATCAGTTCCGTGATGTTCGCCGCCTTCACCGATCCGCCGTACTGGATGCGCACGCTGTCGCCGGTGGCCGACCCGTGAAGAATTGCCACCTCACGACGAAGCG
>JAULXU010000066.1:0-4175 GCA_032118285.1 Ilumatobacteraceae bacterium | reverse complement strand
CACGGCGGTGTCGTGGGTGTTCCTCGCCTTCCTCACCCTCTCGCGCTGGACGGGCAACCTCGTGGGCAAGGGTTCGGAGTTCCGCGCCGACGAGATGGTGGTGGCCATGGGCTTCGGCCCGCAGTTACGCGACGCCCTGCGGGCGGTGCGCGGTGCCGGCGACGAGAGGGGTCCGCGCGGCTGGCGGGAACGCATCGTCATGTCGCACCCTCCCGCTCGCACCCGGCTCGCGCGCATCGAGGCCGACCTGCGCGCCGTTCGGCGTATGCGCTGAGCCCATCCGCATTGCGGGTCCGCCTCCGCCCCCGATAGGCATGGGGGCGATGACGAGCCTTACGAACGACCCCTTCCTGGCCGCGGCCCGGGGTCTGGCCCACGAACGCGTGCCGGTGTGGTTCATGCGCCAGGCGGGACGCAGCCTGCCCGAATACCGGGCGGTGCGCGGCGAGGGCAGCATCCTCGAAGCCATCAAGAAGCCCGAGGTGTCGGCCGAGATCACCCTCCAGCCCGTGCGTCGCTACGGCGTGGATGCGGCAGTTCTCTACAGCGACATCGTCGTGCCGCCCCATGCGGTCGGCTTCGGGATCGACGTGGCCCCGGGAACCGGGCCCGTCGCTCCCCAGCCGTTCCGCTCCGCGGCCGACCTCGATCGCCTGCGTCCCCTCGAGCCCGGCGACATCGGCTACGTGCTCGACACGGTCGACATCCTCGTGCGCGAGCTGACCGTGCCGGTCCTCGCCTTCGCGGGCGCGCCGTTCACGGTGGCCAGCTATCTCGTGGAGGGTCGGCCGAGTCGCACCTACCGGCACACGAAGCGCCTCATGCGCGAGGATCCCGCTCTGTGGCACGCGCTCATGGAGAGACTCGCGCAGCACTCCGTCGAGTTCATCTCCGGACAGCTCTCCCGCGGTGCCGAGGCGTTCCAACTCTTCGACTCGTGGGCCGGCGCCCTCTCGCGGCGCGACTACGACGAGTGGGTTCTGCCCCACACCCGGGCGGTGTTCGCCGGTATCGCTGCCCGTCACCCGGGCGTCGCCGGCATCCACTTCGGCATCGGGTGCGACCATCTCCTCGAGTCGATGAACACCGTCGGCAACGCGGTCATCGGTCTCGACTGGCGCACCTCCATCACCGCGGCCCGCGCACGTCTCGGTGCCGGCACCGTCGTGCAGGGAAACCTCGACCCCGCCCTCGTGCTGGCGGGAACGGACATCGCCCTCGCGGGCGCCGCCGACGTGCTCGCCGACAACGACGGTCATCCCGGCCACATCTTCAACCTCGGTCACGGCGTGCAGCCCGACACCGACCCGGGTGTGCTCGCCGCCGTCGTCGACTTCGTCCATGCGTCCACCGGAGGAGACCCGCGATGACCACCGAGAAAACCGCCGTGCTGCTCATGGCCTACGGCACTCCGCGCACCCGCGAGGAGATCCTGCCCTACTACACCGACATCCGCCGCGGTCGCCCACCGACACCCGAGCTTCTCGAGGAGCTCACGGCGCGCTACGAGGCCATCGGGGGACTCTCCCCGCTCGCCGGCCTGACCGAGGCCCAGCGCGACGCACTGCAACGCGAACTCGACGCCCTCGCCCCCGACTCCTACGCGGTGAGCCTCGGTCTCAAGCACGCCAGTCCCACCATCGAGGAGGCGACCGAGGCCATCGCCGCCGCCGGTCACCGCCGCATCGTGTGTCTCGTCCTCGCCCCGCACTACTCCTCTTATTCCATCGGCCAGTACGTGGGCCGCACGCGGGCAGTGGCCGAACCGCTCGGCATCGAGGTGGCGGCGGTCGAATCGTGGGCCCGCGACGACGCCTTCGTCGACTTCCTCGCCGCCGACGTGCGCGAGCGCCTCGCCGGGCTTCCCGAGCGCACCCGCATCCTCTTCACCGCGCACTCCCTGCCCCAGCGCATCATCGACGGGGGCGATCCCTACCCGGACGAGTTGCGGGCCACCGCCGAACTGGTGGCGGCCCGCGCCGGGCTCGCCGACGATGCCTGGTCCATCGCCTGGCAGTCCGCCGGGCGCACCCCCGAACCATGGATCGGGCCCGACATCCTCGAGGTCATCGATTCGCTCGCCGCCGACGGCTCGGCCGACGGCGTGCTCGTGTCGGCCTGCGGCTTCGTCGCCGATCACCTCGAGGTGCTGTACGACCTCGACATCGAGGCGGCACAGCGGGCCGCCTCGCACGGCATGTCCTTCGCCCGCACCGCCTGCGTCAACGACGATGCTGGCGTCATCGCCTCGCTGGCGCGTCGGGTGGTCGCCGCGTGACACGACGCGTCGTCGTCGTCGGTGGCGGCGTCACGGGACTGACTGCGGCATGGACGCTGCTGTCGCGCGGAGTCGAGGTCGTCTTGCTCGAGGCGGGTCGCACCACGGGCGGACTCATCCGCACCTCGCCATTCGCCGGACTCCCGGCTGTGGACGAGGGAGCCGATTCCTTTCTGAGGCGCGTGCCCCACGCGCTCACCCTCGCCGGCGAGATCGGACTCGGTGACGAGCTCGTGTCGCCCACCGGGGCCCACGCGGCCATCTGGCGCGAACGACTCCACCCGATTCCCCTCGACATCGTCCTCGGTGTCCCCGCATCCGTGCGCGCCGTGGCCGGGACGCGCCTCTTCTCGCCGCTCGGCAAGGCGCGCGCCGCGCTCGATGCGGTGCTGCCGCGACGCGACCACGGTGACTGCCTCGGGCGACACGTGCGGGCGCGCTTCGGTTCACAGGTGCAGGAAAGGCTCGTCGACCCTCTCGTGGGCAGCATCTATGCGGCCGACACCGACCACTACAGCCTCGCAGCGGTGCCCCAGATCGCCGCCCTGGCCGGCGGGCGCAGCATGCTCGCCGCCGCGGCCCGGGCGCGGCGCGCCGCACCGACATCGAACGACCCGGTCTTCTCCGCTCCGCGCGCGGGCATGGGAGCACTCGTTGCCCGACTGGCGGAACGTATCGGGGAGTCGGGTGGTCGAATCGTCACCGATACCGAGGTGCGGTCGGTCGAGCGCTCGGCATCGGGATACACGGTGCACACCTCGGCCGGCACCGACGACTGCGACGGCGTCGTGCTGGCCTCGCCGGCCCGCGCCACCGCCCCGATCGTGGCCGACCTCGATCCGGCGGCCTCGGCACTGCTGGCCCGTTGGGAGCACGCCTCGGTCGTGATGGTGACGCTCGCGCTCCCGGCCACCGAATGGCCGAGGTCCCTCGCCGGGAGCGGATACCTCGTGCCCAAGCCGGACCAACGCTGGCTCACCGCCGCCTCGTTCACCTCCAACAAATGGGCGCATCTGCGCCCCGCCGACGGCGCGATGATCCTGCGTGCCTCGCTCGGCCGTGACGGTCTGGTCGTCGACGGATTCGACGACGACACTCTCGTCAACCTCACCCTCGCCGACCTCAAGCACCACCTCGGGGTGGACTTCACGCCCGCTGCAGTGCGTCTCACCCGCTGGGAGGGCTCGTTCCCCCAGTACCGACCCGGTCACTTCGACCTGCTCAAGAACGTGGAGTCCTCGCTCGCCGCGCATGCACCGGGCGTGGCCCTCGCCGGCGCGAGTTACCGGGGCATCGGCGTGCCGGCATGCGTGCAGCAGGCACGCGCCGCGGCCGACACGGTGCTTGCGATGATCGCGCAGTGACGCCGTCGACGATGATGACCATGGGCGACCATGACGCGTCGCCCGTCACATGTTGCCGCATCACCGAATTCTCCCCGACATCTGCCTGTGGACAACCTCGGCCGACGAACGGGTCGCCGGGCGCATGAATTAGGCTGAGGGTCCATGCTGACCAAGCGCCTCGTCCCCCTCACCCTTGCCGGTGCCCTTCTCGCCCCGGTGTTCTCACTCGGACTCGGAATAGGTGCCGATGTTGCCGACGCCGCCTCATGCCCCACCAACCGACGGACGATCTCCCGGATGACCCTTCCTGCGCATGGCGGTTTCACCACCTCCAAGACCTTCACCATCCGTGGCTACTCGGGAACAGGCACCCCGGCTGTCCTCCACTACGGCCTCGGACGCGACGCCAGTACTCCCTACCCCAGCCCCACCACGGGTGCGTTGTCCTCGGGGAACATGCTCATCGGTGGCCACAACACGACGCGGCTCTTCTACAACAAGAACAGCTACGACTATCACATGGTGTTCCTGAAGCAGAATCCCAAGCCTTC
>JAULXU010000065.1:0-2144 GCA_032118285.1 Ilumatobacteraceae bacterium | reverse complement strand
CGCCTCGATGGCGGCACCGATGTCGTTCGTGTGGATATGGCAGTTCCACAGGCCGTCCCCGCCCACGACGACGATGGAATCCCCGATGCTGCCCCAGGCGGTCTTGAAGTCGGAAGCGCGCGCATCCTCGAGATCGAGGAGGAACATCACCTCGTAGCGCAGCTCGCTCACGTCGACACTGCCGTCGGTGTGGTGACGGACCGCCACCGCCTCGAGTTGTTCCGGGCTCGGACCGGCCGATTCGTCGGGCTCGGGCATGTCCTCGCCCGACACCACGTGCAGCGCCGCGTCGAGGAGCAGGAGGAATCCGGCCCCGCCGGCGTCGACGACACCGGCATCCTTGAGGACCGGCAGGAGATCCGGCGTGCGCGCCAGCGAGCGCCGTCCCTCGTCCCGGGCCGCCCGCAGAACGGCGGCGAGATCGTCTCCCGACGACGCTGCGGCGGCCGCGGCCTCGGCCGACTCGCGCACGACGGTGAGGATCGTGCCCTCGACCGGCTTGAGGACCGCCTCGTAGGCCGCCGATGCGGCGCGGATGAGTCCGTCCGCGACGTGTCCCACCGTGACGCGACCGTCGGGCACGGTCTGGATGGTCGAGGCGAACCCCCGCAGCACCTGGCTGAGAATCACGCCGCTGTTGCCGCGGGCCCCCATGAGAGAGCCGTGACTGATGGCCGCGCAGGTCGGCACCAGTTCCGGTCCGGCGGCGTCCATCTCGGCCACGACGGCGTCGAGAGTGCGGGCCATGTTGGTCCCCGTGTCGCCATCGGGTACGGGGTAGACGTTGAGGCGATTGATCGCCGGGGAGTGGGCCTTGACGGCGTCGCGAAACACCGTCACGAGCCGACGTACGTCCCCCGCGGCGAGGAATTCGAGGGCGGCCACGAGTGGCAAGGCTAGCCACACGGTTGGGGCGCCTTCTCCTTCGCTGGTAGTTTGGCGCCTGCCCCGGGGCCTCCGCCCCGGCGTCCGACCGCCCCGAAGAAGAGGTTCGAAAATGGCCGCTGTGTGCGAAATCTGTGGAAAGGGCCCGTCCTGGGGCATGTCGGTCTCGCACTCGCATGTGCGGACCAAGCGGCGCTGGAACCCGAACATCCAGCGCGTCCGCGCCCTCGTCAAGGGAAGCCCCCGCCGAGTGAACGCGTGCACCGGCTGCATCAAGTCGGGCAAGGTCGTCAAGGCCTCTCGCTAGGCCGCGTCGACATGCAGGGCGTCATCAAGGTCTACGACCCCGCCTCCGGGGGCGGTCTGGTCGTGTGCGACAAGACCCTCACCGAGTACGAGTTGGCCCCCAACGCCCTCGAGGGCTCAATCTTCCGCATGTTGCGCCAGGGTCAGCGCGTCGTCTTCTCGCTCGATCCCTCCGGCCGGGCCACCGGTCTGGGCCTGGGATCGGAATCGGACATGAGGACCCCGGGCGTTTAGCCTGTGGGCGAATGGCCCCTCCCCCTGGGGCACCGAGTGGAACAAGCGAGGTCGAACATGGCGGCATCGACGGGCAACACGGCGCTCACCCAGTGGGTGAACGACTGGGCGGAGATCCTCCAGCCCGATTCGATCCACTGGTGCGACGGGAGCGCCGAGGAGTACGACGCGCTGTGCCAACGTCTGGTGGACGCGGGAACGTTCACGAGGCTCGACGAGGCCAAGCGCCCCAACAGTTATTGGGCGCATTCCGATCCCGGTGACGTCGCGCGCGTGGAGGACCGCACCTACATCTGTTCGTCGAACCGCGATGATGCCGGTCCGAACAACAACTGGCGCGAACCGTCCGAGATGCGCGCCGAACTCGGCACCCTCTACTCCGGCGCGATGAAGGGACGCACCATGTACGTGGTTCCGTTCTCCATGGGGCCGCTCGGATCCCCCATCGCCCACATCGGGGTGCAACTCACGGACAGCGCCTACGTCGCCGTCAGCATGCGCATCATGACCCGCATGGGTCAGGGCGCGCTCGACGTTCTCGGTGACGGACAGTGGGTGCCGTGCGTGCATTCCGTGGGAGCCCCGCTCGCGCCCGGCCATGACGACTCCCCGTGGCCCTGCAACCCGGACAACAAGTACATCGTGCACTTCCCCGAGACCCGCGAGATCTGGTCCTACGGCTCGGGGTACGGCGGAAACGCCCTGCTCGGCAAGAAGTG
>JAULXU010000064.1:0-7892 GCA_032118285.1 Ilumatobacteraceae bacterium | reverse complement strand
CCCACGATGACGCGGGTGCCGTGCGGGCCGTTCGGGACGACCACGGGGGCGTCGAGTGTGGCGTGCATGTGGAACAGGAACTCCACGGGGAGGGATGTGATGTCGCTCATGCCCGCAGACTACGCCCCCACGCCCGTGGGCCGGAAAGTCGGGTCACGGGACCCGAGACGGTTGTGTAGGTCAGGCCGTCGCGCCGTCGCGCAACATGACCGCCCCGTGCGCGACGAGTCGGTCGACCTCCCCGGGGGCCACGCCCGCGGTCACGGTCTCATACCGGCGGTCGGCGCCGGGCTCGGCGAAGTGGCTGGCGAGCGGCAGGTACCGAAGGTGAGTGTTCGCGAGCCCCACGGTGAACGAATCGGGGTGCCCGATGAGATCGGACCAGAGACGACCGACCCCGACGAGCACCTCACCCGGCAGGAAGAGGAAACGTGCCTGGTCAATGACCATTGCCTGCAGGGGTGCGGCCACGGGTGCCGGGTTGCTGCCGCGCGCCGCCCGTGCGGTGAGACCGAGGAAGTAGCAGCAAGAGATCATCACACCCCGCATCTCCTCGTCGTCCATGTCGGCCTCGATGACCGCGGCCGAGCATGCGGCCCAGAGACTGGCGAGGGGGATCCGGTCGGCAAAGTCACCGCCGAGATGTGCGCCGAGAACCTCGGTACTCTCCCTCAGTCGTCGACTCGCCGCGGCGTCGTCAAGTCCGCCGTTGCTCGGCGCGACATCGACGTGACCCGAGACGAGCCTGAAGGAGCCGTCTTCCTCGCCGGGATTCCCCGCAGACGTGCGGACCACCCGGGTCACCTCGTCCGCCAGCATCCTCCCAATCAGTTCGCCACGGCCGGGGTCGGTGCCTGTGTACCCGCGCGGGTCCAGTGCATCGCGACGTGCCGAGGTGAGCGGCACCACGTCGCCCTCGGTGGTGTTCACGAACATCGCGACGGCGCCCGGGAAGGCCTCCTCGACGCATCGCTTGGCAACACCCGGGTAGTCGGCGGAAACCAGCATGTTGTCCCAGCCAAACGTGGTGGGATGGCACCCCGCACCGAAGAGCACGGCGAACACCTCACGGTTCGAGATGTCGATGAGCGAGACGACGGGTATGCGCGTGTCCACCATGGATTCCTCGTCGGGACGCCAACGGTTGAAGCCGATCCGCACGTCTCCAGTGCCGCTCACGACTTCTGCGTCCCGGGCCGTCGCGCGCGCGTCAAGCACCGCCTCGACGATGCCAGCAACGAGGGTCTCTGTGAATCGCGCCGTGGCTCCCGCGGCCCCCGAGGGATCATGGGGGACCGGCGCCGAGTGGGAGTGAGTCGCGGTGAGCACGAGCCGACGTTCGTCGAACCATTCGTGGTTGCCCATTGCCTCGACGACCGCGGATCGCACCTGGCCGGGAATCGCAATGAGGTCGCAGGTCACGACGACGGCGGGTGAGTCGCCGCCGAGGAAGAGCGCCGTGACACGCACCGGATCACGGACGCCCTCGGACGCGGTCGTGCGCTGGCCGAACCCGCCGAGGGGAACGGGGAAGTCCGGGGTGACATCCCGACATGAAGCCCCGGCGTTAATGCGGATCATCGTGCCCCCCTTGCGCTCCGGCACCCGTCACGGGGCCGTTCGTGGTGACTCATGATGTCACAGGAGCGAAGCGGCTGCTTCGTCGACGAACACGCGTAGGTCCGGGTGGTCCCGCAGGAGAGATGCGGGGCATGCCGTGGTGACGGGACCAGTGAGTGCAGAAGCCAAGGCTTCAGCTTTCGCGGTGCCGAAAGCCAGGAGGACGATCGTCCTGGCTTCCGCGATGTCGGCAACGCCGCGGGTGACCGCCCTCGTGGGTCGGTCCGGGCCGGGCCACACAGTGTGGTCCAGATCGGCAAGTGTCGTGGCCGAGAGAGTCACCACCCGTGTGCGGCTGTCTGCCTTGGACCCCGGTTCATTGAATCCCACGTGACCGTTGCGCCCGATTCCGAGCAACTGCACGTGTGGTGCGACTCCCGCCGTCGCCGAGCGAAAGTCCGCGCAGATAGCCGACGGGTCGTGGAGGCCGAGGTCCGGGCCGATCAGGCGCGCCAACTCGGCGTCGAAGATGCCGTCGAAGTCCCTGCACAACTGGTTCCTGAATGACCGTGGGTCCGACCGGGGGATGTCGAGGTAGTCATCCAGCATCACCCACGTTGCCCGCCCCAGGTCTGTCTGTCCGGATCGGTGCGAGGAGACGAGCCGTTCGTGAAGCAGCGCCGTGGAGCGTCCGGTGGCCAGTCCGATGAGAGGGTGAGGGTCCTCGAGGGCCTCGAGCACGAAGCGCACGGCGAGATCAGTGCACTCGTCCGTGCCGGCAACATGAACGCGGGGCACGAATCGACCGTAACGACGCGAGGATGTTTCTGTCAAGTGTCTTGACAGAAACATCCTCGGGTGGCAACATCGCCGTTGGGAGGTGACCAGATGGGTGACGCATCAGCTCGACGGCTCGAACCAGCGGCGAGCGATTCGGCGGTTCTCGGGGTTCTCCTCGGCGGTGATGCCATGACGCGGTCGCAGATCTGTGCCGCAACGGGACTCTCGCGCCCGACCGTTGTCGACGTCCTCGCCCGAATGTCGGGCCGCGGCATGACCGAGACCGAGACCCGGTCGCTCGGGTTGGCGGGCCGCAACCCGGAGCTCATCTCTCTCTCGCCGACACGCGCTGTGGGATTCGCCGCTGATGTCGGCGGGTCGAAGGTCGTCGCCGCTCTCGTTGATTTTGCGGGGCGTGTGCTCGCCGAACGGGAGACGAGAACCTGCCCCGAGGTGGAGCAACTCGCAGGCCAGCTCGGCGAACTCCGGCGTGACCTCTCCCGTGAGGCGGCGGTGCAGCTCCGTTCCGTGGTGACGGCAGTCGTCGGTCTCCCGGGCGTCATCGGCGCGGACGGGCGGATCGCCCACGGTGACAACATCAGCGGTCTCGACTCCCGCGACGTCCGCGCGTTGCTTCGTCGACACCTGAACTGCCCGGTCACGATCGAGAACGATGTGAACCTTGCCGGCGTCGGGGAGATCGACCATGACGGTGCCGGTCGTGCCGGGACGCAGGTGCTCATCAGCGTGGGGACTGGTATCGGCATGGCCATCGTCCATGAGGGGCGGGTCATCCGGGGGGCGACGGGCCGTGCCGGCGAGATCGCGTTCCTGCCGGTGTCGGGCGACCTCACAGACCCACGGGTTCGCAGCCACGGGGCGGCCGAGCTAGCTGTGTCCGGCCCCGCCCTGGAGCGCACCTACGCCGAACTGTCCCGGCGTGAGCCCGCGGAGAGGATCCTCGAACTCGCGGCCTCGGGGGATGCGGTCGCATCGGGGGTGCTCGCGGGCTTCGCCCACGACCTTGCGAGAGTGGTCCTGAGCGTGGCGGCTGTGCTCGACCCGGACCGCATCGTGCTCGGTGGCGGGCTGGGGGCCAATCCGTTGCTTCTAGGTCCGGTGAACGATGCTCTCGCTCTCATCTCCCCGTTCCCGGTGGAGGTGGGGGTCTCCGCGCTGGGGAACCGCTCGGGCATCCGCGGAGCGATGGCACTTGCTCGCGACGACGTCCGCCGGGCTCTGGCTGACGAGATGGCCGGCGGCATGGCAGGGTCAGTGCGTTCCTCCGCCGGGCGCAGCGCACGATCGAGGAAGGAAGACTGAGATGAGCACCACGAACCTGGCCATCGCCGGCGGCCCGCCGGTGCGGACGAAGCCGTACCCCGAATGGCCGACGGCAGACGAACGGGAACGCGAATTGTTGCTGGAGGTTCTCGACAGCCGCCGCTGGTGGGCCACGCAAGGGACGAAGGTGCGTGAGTTCGAGGCGGCCTGGGCTGGCTTCCACGGTGCGGAATCGTCAATCGCGGTGACCAACGGCTCGCACACGCTCGAGATCGCATTGCTCGCGCTCGGGGTGGGGGAAGGCGACGAGGTGATCGTCCCCAACTGGACGTTCTTTGCGACAGTCGCGGCTGTGTTGATGGTGAACGCCGTTCCTGTGCTCGTCGACGTGGACCCGGACACGGGGTGCATCGACCCCGGGGCTGTGCGTGCGGCCATCGGGCCCCGAACACGCGCGGTCATCCCGGTGCACATCGCGGGCAGCGTCGCCGACATGGACGCAATCACCGCAATCGCCCGCGAGCACGACCTGGTCGTGGTCGAGGACTGTGCACACGCGCACGGTTCGACATGGCACGGAACGCCGGTCGGCATGCTGGGAGACGCCGGGTCGTACTCGTTCCAGTCGTCGAAACTGATGACGGGGGGTGAGGGGGGCGCAATCGTCTCCCGGCACCGTGATGTTCTCGATGTGGCACGCAGCCTCTCCGACTGCGGACGACGGCCTGGGGAGTGGTTCTACTCGCACTACCTGCTCGGGGGGAACTACCGGATGACCGAATGGCAGGGGGCGGTGCTTCTCGCACAGCTGGAGCGGTTCCCCGAACAGCAGCGGAACAGGGCGCGCAACGCGGAGATGCTGAACCGTGAGCTCGCCTCGATTCCGGGCATCCACCCCCAGGGGCGCCTGGCCGGATGCACGTCGCAGGGCAACTACTGCTACGTGGTGCGGGTGGAGGAGTCCGATTTCGGTCTTGACCGCGACACGCTGCGTGAGGCGTTGCTCGCGGAGGGCATCCCGCTGACGATGGCGTATCCGCCCCTCACCAGACTGGACGTCTTCTCCGACCCGGATGGGCTCTCGCCACGTGTCCGGTCGAGGCGGGGCATGTCGGATTTCCCGTCCCTCAGACTTCCCGTCAGCGAGCGCATGGCCGACACCACTCTGTGGTTCACCACGTCGGTGCTTACGGGCACCGAGGACGATGCGCGGGACGTGGTTCGGGCCGTCAGGAAGGTCGTGGAGCACCGCAGGGAGATTCCGTCGCGTGGATGAGATGGGCGAGCCGTTCCCCATGGTCGAGGCCGCTCTCCGTGGGGTCCTCGAGGAGCTGGGGAGCGTTGCCCTCGTCGTCAACGACCCGCCCTGGTCCGGCCTCGCCGGCAGCCTCCCGCGCCCGGCCTCGGTGACACAGGCATGGAACATGGACATCGCCCACCTCGAGTCCGTCGCGGCCGGGGAACCAGAAGGTGACTTCGTGGTGGGTCTCGGCGGGGGGACGGCCATGGACACCGCGAAGTTCCTCGCATGGAAGTCCGGTCGTCCCCTCGTGCAGGTCCCCTCTATCACGTCGGTCGACGCCGGGTTCACCGATGCGGTCGGCGTGCGCGTGGACGGGAACGTCCGCTACGTGGGCAAGGTGCGGCCCGAGCGTGTCGTCCTCGACGTGGATCTCGTCCGCTCTGCCCCTCCCCACCTGAACCGTGCGGGCATCGGAGACATCCTCTCGTGCGCGGTCGGCCTGCATGACTGGCGTCTCGCCGCCGCCGGGGGAATCGGCCAACCTTGGAGCGAGCCGCTCGCGCTCCTCGGTGCGCGGTTGCTCGACGACCTCTCGTCCATGCGCGGGGACATCGCCGCGGTGAGCCCCGACGGGGTGAGATTCCTCGCCGGGTCGTACCGGGCGATCGGGGCGGCATGCGCAGCCGCCGGGCACAGCCGGTTCGAGGAGGGGTCCGAGCACTTCTGGGCCTATGCGTACGAGTGGCTGACGGGCGCCCACCCCGTGCACGGTGAGATCATCTCGTTTGCAGTGGTGGTGATGTCCTGCATCCAGGGGAACGATCCAGGTCGATGGAGGGAGCTCGTTGCTGACTGCGCCGTGCGGGCCCATCCGGACGACATCGGGATCTCCCGTGAGGACTTCGACAGGACGTTCTCCGAGCTGAAGAGCTACGTGCGGAGGCAGGAACTCGACCACAGCATCATCGACGAGGTTGATCTTGACCGCGGCGTGGTGGACGACGCATGGGAGTTCGTGTGTGCCCTTCCCATGCGGGGGGAGAAGTCGTGAGGTTCGCGCTCTCGGGATACGGCTGGGCGGCGGCCATGCATGCGGACGCGATTGCCCTCGCGGGACACGAGGTTGTCGGGGTGTCGGGGCCGAACGACTCGCGCCGTGACGCTTTCGCCGCTGCTCGCCGGATCCCGGTGTCCGCGCGCGAAGTCGCTGAGATGCTGCGTCTCGTGGAGCCCGACGTTCTGGTGGTGTGCAGCCCCAATTCGTGCCACCTCGGTGACGCACTCGCCGCCATCGATGCGGGTGTCCACGTGATGGTGGAGAAGCCCGTGACGGTGACCCTCGCGGAGTGCCACGAACTCGAGGCGCGCGCGAAGGACGGCGGCGTGACCGTGGGGGTGGGGCACATGTGGCGCCACCGCGACGAAGTGATCGCGTTTCGCGACCGGATTGCCGCCGGCGAGTTCGGCAGGGTGGTGCGCACCCACGGCTGGGGCGTGCACGCCGGTTGGGGACCTGCTGGATGGTTCGTCGACCCAGTTCTGGCCGGTGGCGGTGCGTTGATCGACATGGGAATCCACGCCATCGACACGGCGAGGTTCCTGCTGGGCGATCCTGAGCCGGTGCGGGTGCAGGCGAGCATCGGTCGGGGCGTGTTCAGTGACGTGGACGTCGATGACGACGGCGTCGTGATCATCGACTGGGACAACGGGGTGCGGAGCGTCATCGAGTTCGGGTGGTGGCAGCCGGTGCTGGGCGGACTGGAGGCGGACACCAAGGTGTTCGGGACGGCCGGCAACGGACGGATCTGGCCGGACTTCGCCGGGTTCGGGGCCGATTACCGGCACTGCAGCGTCGGGATGTACGAACGGCAGATTGCTGATTTCGTGGATGCCTGCCGGACGGGGCGTGAGCCACTGGCGTCACTCGCCGCGGGACGCACCGCTCTGGCCATTGTGCGCGCGGCGTACGACGCAGCGGGCTGAGAATCAGTCGCTGCGCGGCGTGCCAAAGCGGTCGAGCCACGCCTCGAGGCCCCCGAACCGCACGATCCGGAACTCCTCGGCCGCCTCGAGGCCGTGCCGTTCCCCGGTGCGCCGCGACCCGGCGCGGACGAGCGGTTCCATGAGTGGGCGCACATCGCTGGTCTCGAGCACCGTCTCGAGCAACTCCACGTCGAACCCGCCGGTCGATGCCTGGAGCCTGAGCTGGTGGGCGTAGTTCGTCATCATGGTTGTGTGCGTGCAGGCGGCCTGCACCTTCCGGTCGAGGGTCGATGAGATGTCGACGACGTGGGTCGTCTCCCCGACCGCGCGGCCGAAGTACCACCTCTCGAAGCAGCCGTGCGGCTGCAGCCCCTCGTCCAGATGCTCGGGGTGGTGCTTGTCGAACTGGCTCGTCCAGAACGCCTCGTCCACGGCCCGGCCGATCATCTTGTGGTCCTCGTTGTCCTCGGCGAACCTGCCGTAGGGATCGAAGGTGACCAGGCTGTGCGGGCGGTGCACGCGGATCTGCCGGATGACCTGTTCGCGGAGGGCCACCTCGCTCGCGTCCCCGAGCGTGTCGGTGGGCCAGCCGAGCTCCACAACCTGGTCGACGCCGAGAATCGACATCGCATCGTCGAACTCCTTCTTGTTGCGGGCGACTGTGGTGGCCTCGTCGACACCCCAGGAGTCCCACCGGTCGTCGGTGGCGCGCACGACCACGACCCGCCATCCGCCGTCGGCCCACCGCGCGATTGTTCCGCCCAGGAAGAGAGTCGGGTCATCCGCGTGGGCGACCACCAACAACACCACTCGGTTGCGACCGCCCGTCAGGTCCACCACTTCGGCCATGGACCGACAGTAGTAAGTCCGCAGGCCTAGACGAGCGGGCCGTGGGGCAGGTGGGGCAGCACCAGCTCGGCGAAGCGCTCGGCCTCGTCGATGTGGGGGTAGCCGGAGAGGATGAAGGCCTCCATGCCGAGGTCGCGGTAGGACATCAACTTGTCCAGCACCTCGGCCGGGCTGCCCACGACGGCCGCACCGC
>JAULXU010000063.1:998-4926 GCA_032118285.1 Ilumatobacteraceae bacterium | reverse complement strand
CGGTTGGAAGGAATACGAACTCGAGGTCATGCGCGACCGGGCGGACAACTGCGTCATCATCTGCAGCATCGAGAACTTCGACCCGATGGGCGTCCACACCGGCGACTCGATCACCGTGGCACCGGCTCAGACGCTCTCCGACGTCGAATACCAACTCATGCGCGACGCGGCCATCGCCTGCATCCGTCGAGTCGGGGTGGAAACGGGCGGATCGAACGTGCAGTTCGCCCTCAATCCGGAGAACGGCGAGATGGTCGTCATCGAGATGAACCCGAGGGTGTCGCGTTCCTCGGCACTGGCCTCGAAGGCGACCGGGTTTCCCATCGCCAAGATCGCCGCCAAACTCGCCGTCGGCTACACGCTCGACGAGATTCCCAACGACATCACGAGGGCGACTCCGGCGAGCTTCGAGCCGACCATCGACTACGTGGTGACGAAGATTCCGCGCTGGGCATTCGAGAAATTTCCGGGAACGTCCGGTGTCCTCGGCACGCAAATGCAGAGCGTCGGCGAGGTCATGGCCATCGGGCGCACGTTTCCCGAGAGCCTGCAGAAAGGACTGCGGTCCCTGGAGAACGGCCGGGCCGGGCTGGGTGCCGACTCCGCCGAGGCGCTCCTCGACGCGGTGGACGACGACGAACTGCTGACCCGTGCGGGGGTCCCGACACCCGATCGAATCTTCCAGGTGGGTGAGTTGCTCCGGCGCGGCATCGATCCCGCACGCATCCACGATGTGACCCGCATCGATCCCTGGTTCCTCGACCAGATGCTCCTCATCGTCGAAGAGCGGCGGCACATCGAAGACGAGGGTCTCGCGGGAATGGACAGACGGGGGATGCGGCGCGCCAAGCGGCTCGGATTCTCCGACGCCCAGATCGCCCACCTCGTGGGGTCATCGGAGTCGGACGTGCGCTCTGTCCGCACATCTCTCGGTGTCCTGCCCACGTACAAGACGGTCGACACCTGCGGCGCGGAGTTTGCCGCCTCGACCCCGTACCACTACTCGAGCTGGGAGGACGAGAACGAGGTCGTTGCGTCCGATCGTCCGCGCGTCATCATCCTCGGTTCGGGCCCGAACCGCATCGGACAGGGCATCGAATTCGACTACTGCTGCGTGCACGCCAGTTTCGCCCTGCGCGATGCCGGATTCGAGACGGTCATGGTGAACTGCAATCCCGAGACGGTGTCCACCGACTACGACACCTCGGATCGTCTGTACTTCGAGCCGCTCACCGCCGAGGATGTGCTCAATGTCATCGAGGCCGAAACCGAGGCGGCCGGCGGTGTGCGTCCCCGCGTCATTGTGGGTCTCGGCGGGCAGACTCCGCTCAAGCTGGCCGCCGGAATCGATCCGGACCTCGTGGCGGGAACCGCGCCCCGCAACATCGACCTCGCCGAGGATCGGGAGAAGTGGAACTCTCTGTGCGCCAGTCTCTCCATTCCCCAGCCTCCCGGAGGCACCGCCACATCCCTTGACCAGGCCCGCGGCATCGCCGGACGGATCGGTTTCCCCGTCCTCGTGCGTCCGAGCTACGTGTTGGGTGGTCGCGCCATGAAGATCGTCCACGACATGGAGGCTCTCGACACGGCGATGACCGAACTGGCGGCCGACGGAGCACTGGGTCGCGAGGGAGGCCTGTCCGCCGAGCGGCCCGTACTCATCGACCGTTTCCTCGAGGACGCCACGGAAGTGGACGTGGACGCCATTCGAGACGCAACCGGTGAGGTGCTCATCGGCGGGATCATGGAGCACGTCGAGGAGGCCGGTGTGCACTCGGGCGACAGTGCCTGTGCCATTCCACCCCAGACGCTGCTGCCCTGGGTGATCGAGGTCATCGAGGCCTATGTGCGGGCGATCGCGAACGCACTGGACGTGATCGGTCTGATCAACGTCCAGTTCGCCGTGTCGGGGACGACGGTCCACGTGATCGAGGCCAATCCCCGCGCGTCCCGCACGGTGCCCTTCGTGGCCAAGGCCACCGGTGTCCCGCTCGTCAAGGTGGCCAGCAGGGTGATGCTCGGCGCCGCTCTGGAGGAGTTGCGTACGGAGGGCCTCCTGTGCGATCCGGTGCAGGGCGGGCACGTGGCCGTGAAGGAGGCCGTCATGCCGTTCAACCGGTTCCCCGAGGTCGACACCGCTCTCGGCCCGGAGATGCGCTCGACCGGCGAGGTCATGGGTATCGACGAGACCTTCGGGAGGGCCTTCGTCAAGTCCCAGACCGCCGCTGGAACCATCCTGCCCGTCGAGGGAACGGTCTTCCTGTCGCTCAACGACGGGGACAAACCGGCTGGACTCGTGGTGGCACGCCGCCTGCGTCGTCTCGGCCTGGGCATCGCGGCGACCACCGGCACGGCGGCATACCTCGCCCGCTTCGGATTCGAGGTGGACACGACCGTGGGCAAG
Source organism: Ilumatobacteraceae bacterium (assembly GCA_032118285.1). Taxonomy (GTDB): domain Bacteria; phylum Actinomycetota; class Acidimicrobiia; order Acidimicrobiales; family Ilumatobacteraceae; genus UBA2093. Next base: position 2,522 of record JAULXU010000063.1, on the reverse strand, counting down.
CTGTCGGAGATGGGTGATTCCCGCTTCGAGAACGCGGTGGACCTCGTGAAGGCCGGCCGAATCGCCTTTGTGGTGAACACGCCCCACGGTCGCGGTTCCCGCGAGGACGGTGAGGCGATTCGCAAGGCCGCCAACTCGCACGGTGTGCCGAGTCTCACCACCGTGGAGGCCGCCCTCGCCGCCGTGGACGGACTTCTCGAGCAACGCGATACCGAGCCGCGCGTGCGGTCCCTGCAGGAGTACCACGGACGATGAGATGGCGACGCGCGGACGCGGCCCTCGACCGCCTGGGTGCCGTGGAGGTGGGGGGAGTGCGGATGTGCACGCCCTTCATGACGGCCTCGGGGACGTCGGGTCACGACACGGAACTTTCCTTCGCCATGGACCTTTCCCGCCTCGGTGCGGTGACGGTGAAGAGTCTCTGGCACGCCGAGTGGGAGGGCAATCCTGCGCCCCGCGTGCACACTGCTGCCGCGGGAATGCTCAATGCCGTCGGCCTGCAGGGTCCGGGTGTGGACGCCTGGATCGAGGAGTCGCTTCCCCGGCTCGAGAGGCTAGGTGTGAGATGCGTCGTGAGCATCTGGGGCCGTTCGGTGGAGGAGTACGGGCAGGCGGCCCGGGCGCTCGCCCGGGCGGGTGAACGCGTCCTGGCGGTGGAGGTGAATCTGTCGTGCCCGAATCTCGAGGGGCGGAACGGCATCATTGCCCACGATCCCGACGTGTCATCGCGAGCCGTGTCGATGGTGGCGGGGATCTCACCCGTGCCGGTCTGGGCCAAGCTGAGTCCGAACACGGATCGCATCGTCGAGGTCGCCGGGGCCGTTGCCTCGGCCGGCGCTGCGGCCGTGACCCTCGTGAACACGGTTCTCGGCATGGCCGTGGATCCCGCCTCGGGTCGACCCCTGCTCGGCAACGGGGGTGGCGGTCTTTCGGGACGAGCCATCCATCCGGTGGCCGTGCGCGCGATACATGACGTGCACGTCGCGCTGCCCGGCCTCGACATCGTGGGAGTGGGCGGTGTTTCCACGGGGGCCGATGCCGTGGAGATGTTCCGAGTCGGGGCCAAAGCGGTACAGGTGGGCACTGCGAGCTTCGTGCACCCCGGGGCGACGCTTCGCGTGGCGCGCGAGGCGGCTCTGCTCGCCGAACGCGACGGAGCAACGTCGTGGTCCGACTACTGCGACGGGGCAGTTCTACGATGAGTCCGATGCCAGGGTCGCCCGACTTCTCCTCAGTCCGCAGTATCCGGGTCGGAATCGATCGGGCAATGCACGATGCCGTGTCCGGGCGGATCGTGGAGGTGCTGCGCGCCGAGGCCGGGGACCCGCGCGGGGAGGTCTATGTGGTGCGGCTCCTCGAGTCCGCACCTGGCATCGGCAAGGTGGCGGCACGTCGGCTCGCGGCCGAGCGCGGCCATGACGGCTTCACCCGGGTGTCCGACCTCTCCGCACGTGAGCGCGAGGAGCTCGTGTCGAGGGCGGGCGATTCAGGGTGAGAAAGCCCCTCATCGTCATCGTGTCGGGC
>JAULXU010000063.1:0-988 GCA_032118285.1 Ilumatobacteraceae bacterium | reverse complement strand
GGAACGATCGTTTCCACGCTGATCGAGCGTGATCCGAGCCTGTGGCTGAGTCGTTCATGGACGACGCGCACCCGGCGCGACGGGGAGCCCGATGATGCCTACGTTTTTGTCACCCGCGACCAGTTCACGAGCCGGATCGACGAGGGCGGTTTCCTCGAGTGGACGGAGTTTCTCGGCAATCTGTACGGTTCGCCGCGTCCCGACGCCGACCGCGGATCCGACATCGTCCTCGAGATCGAGCTTCACGGTGCGCAGCAGGTCAAGGAGCAGCATCCCGAGGCCCTGCTCGTGTTCGTCCAGCCCCCCTCCCGCGAGGAGCAGCAGCGTCGTCTGCAGCGCAGAGGGGACGCATTGGCGCACGTGGAGGAGAGGCTCCGCAAGGCCGAGGAGGAGGAGGATCTGGGTTCGCGACTGGCGGATGTCGTGGTTGTCAACGATGACCTTGATCGTGCCGTGGCCGAGATCGAGTCGATCATCGGTGCGGCCCGGGAGGCGCGGGGGTAGCCTGCCAAGGCACTTCCGGAGGTTCCCATGTCCCGCCAGCACGACTCCATGATCTATCCCAGCGTCGAGAGCCTGCTCAGTCGTGTCGACTCGAAATTCAGCCTCGTGACGCTGGCCTCTTTCCGGGCCCGCCAGATCAACTCCTACTTCAACCACCTCGGTGCAGGCACCGGAAGCGACATCCCGCCTCAGGTGTCCTCCGTGGCACGCAAGCCCCTCTCCATCGCGTTCGAGGAGATCGCCGCCGACAAGATCCAGCGGATCGAGAAGCAGGAGATCGAGGAACCGGCAGAGGACGAACTGGCGACAATTGACGACGCGTCCGAGGTGTCCGGCGAGGACGTCGTGTCGCCCGCCGGGGACGAGTAGGAAGACCGGACGACCCGTGTCGCTCGCGGCCCTTGCCGGGGCCCGCGTCGTCCTCGGTGTCTCGGGAGGCGTGGCCGCATACAAGGCGGTCGATCTGTGTCGGCGGATGGTCGAT
>JAULXU010000062.1:0-3078 GCA_032118285.1 Ilumatobacteraceae bacterium | reverse complement strand
GGGAGGCCTGGAGTTTCGACTGGTAGTCCTGGAGCGCCGTCTCGGCCGTGGCGAGATCGATGTCGCCCTTCTTCACCAGTTCCTCGACGTAGATCTTGCGCACCGACCGCTTCTCGGCGATCGCCCTGTACATCGCGGGCTGGGTGTAGCTGGGATCGTCCCCCTCGTTGTGGCCGTGGAGGCGGTAGCACACGAGGTCGATGACCACGTCCTTGTGGAACTTCTGGCGGTATTCGTAGGCGAGACGCGCCACCCGCACGCACGCCTCGGGATCGTCTCCGTTGACGTGGAAGATGGGGGCCTGCACCATCTTGGCCACGTCGGTGGCGTAGATGGACGAATGCGCGTACTGGGGTGAGGTGGTGAACCCGATCTGGTTGTTGATGACGAGGTGGATGGTGCCCCCCACCCGGTACCCCATGATGTCGCTCATCGCCAGGCACTCGGCGACGATTCCCTGTCCGGCGAAGGCCGCGTCACCGTGGATGAGGATGGGCAGCACGCTGAAGAGCAGCGGCGGCTCGATCTTGTCCTGACGGGCCCGCGCGATGCCGAGCACCACGCCGTCCACCGTCTCGAGATGGCTCGGGTTCGCCGACATCTCGATGTCGATCCCGTTGCCGTCGGGCGAGACGTGGCGTCCCTTGGCCCCGAGGTGGTACTTGACGTCGCCGCTCCCCTGCACCGAGTCCGGGTCGACCTGGCCCTCGAACTCGCGGAAGATCTGGTCGTAGCTCTTGCCCATGACGTTCGCGAGAACGTTGAGGCGGCCACGGTGGGCCATGCCGAGCACGGCGCCGTGGAGACCATCGTCGGCGGCACCGGAGAGGATGGTGTCGAGCACCGGAATGGTCGATTCGGCGCCTTCGAGGCCGAACCGCTTGGTGCCGACGTACTTGGTGGCGAGGAACTTCTCGAACGCCTCGGCCGCGTTGAGGCGCTCGAGCAGACGCAGTTTCTCATCGAGGGTCAGCGTGAACGTGGAGCCCTCCACCCTGGACTGGATCCAGCGCTGCTCGTCGGTGTTCTGGATGTGCATGTATTCGATGCCTATGGTGCGGCAATATGCGTCGCGGAGGACGCCGAGCAGTTCGTCCAGCTTCATCTTGTGGCTCCCGGCCACCCCTCCGGTGAGGAACTCACGCTCGAAGTCCCAGATGGTGAGGCCGTAGGTGGCGGGGTCGAGCTCGCGCGGGAGGTGGGGTTCCTTCCATCGCAGCGGATCGATGTCGGCGATGCGATGTCCGCGGACGCGGTGGACGCGCACGAGCATGCTCACCTGCATCTGCTTGTGCATCATCGTCTCTTCGCGGTTCATCGGCGCAACGTCGGAGGCCCACTGCACCGCCTGGTACGGGATCTCGAGCGCGCGGAACATGTCGTCGTAGAAGCCGTGCTCCCCGAGCAACAGCTCGTGCACCCTCTTGAGGAACAGCCCCGACTCCGCACCCTGGATGATGCGATGGTCGTAGGTGCTCGTCAGGGTGACGACCTTCGAGACGCCGAGGGCGTTGAGATTCGCCTCGTCGGCGCCCTGGAACTCGGCCGGGTAGTCGATCGAGCCGACCCCGATGATCACGCCCTGGCCGGGCATCAGTCGCGGCACGGACTGGACGGTGCCGATGGTCCCCGGATTCGTGATGGACACGTTGGCCCCCTGAAAGTCGGCGACCGTGAGTTTGTTGGCCTTGACGCGCCGGATGATGTCGTCGTAGGCGACGAGGAAGCCGGCGAAATCGAGTGCGTCGGCGTCGCGCAGCACCGGAACGACGAGCGTCCTCGAGCCGTCGCCCTTGTCCACGTCGACGGCCAGACCCACGTTGACCCGCTCGTTGCGCACGAGCTGCGGCTTGCCCTCGGCATCGACCGTGTAGGCGTTGCGCATCGAGGGCACGGCCTCGGAGATGGCCCGCACGATGGCGTGGGCGATGATGTGGGTGAACGAGACCTTCGAGAGACCGTGACGACTGCGATAGTCGTTGATGGCCTTGCGATTCACCTCGAGGAGACGCGCGGGCACCTGTCGCACGCTCGTGGCGGTGGGGACGGTGAGCGATTTCTCCATGTTGGCGGCGATGGCCGCACCCACTCCGCGGATCGGCTCGACGCTCGCGGCCCCGGGGACCGGCGCCGCGGCGGCGCTCCCGCTCGCCGGCGCGGATGGGGCCACCGGGACAGCAGGCGCTGCGGCTGCACTGCTGCTCGCCGGCACGGTCGCAGGCTCCCCATTGCCGGCGAGGGCAGTCCCGCCCGCGCCGTTCGACCCGTGCGCACTGATGGGCTGACTGACCGACTTGTAGTCGGAGAAGAACTCGCGCCACGCCTCGCTCACAGACGAGGGGTCGGTGCGGTACCGCTCGTACATCTCCTCCACGAGCCACGAATTGGCCCCGAAATCCTGGGTGCGGTCCGCGATGTCAGCCATGTCGACGCCTCAACTGCTCGTCCCCTCCCGGGGGCGGGAGGCGCGGACGACGCTGTCCGCATCCCGCATGGTAGTTCGGGATTCCCACCGCACCGATGCCCGCTCGCACCGAACGCCAGTAAATTCGTCTGCATGATCCGCCGTCTGGCCCTGCTCCCCGCCGTCCTCCTTCTCGTGGCCGCCTGCTCGTCGGGGGCCACGGGTCCCGCCGAGACCGTCCCGGCCGACGCCTTCGTCGTGACCGCCATCCCGGGCCTGCGCTTCGACAAGGACACCTACACCGTGGCTGCCGGCGAGATCACGTTCGCCTACGTGAACGAGGACTCCATGCGCCACACGATGCTGCTGGCCAAGGACGACGTGAAGGTCCCGAACTTCCGCCTCGTGATCAACCGCAAGGGCGACGTGGACTCGGGCTCTGTGACGCTCGAGCCCGGCACCTACCTCATCTTCTGTGACGTGCCCGGGCACGGCAACATGAAGGCCACGCTCGTCGTCGAGTGAGTCGGCGCGGCCCGGTGCCGCGCATCCCGAAAACGCAGAAGGGCCGCCCCGAGGGGCGGCCCTTCGACATTCCCGTGGGACGCGAATCAGGCGAGGAGCACCTCGGCGAGGATCCACAGAACGGCCCACAGCGCGAACGCCGAGATGAG
>JAULXU010000061.1:0-2894 GCA_032118285.1 Ilumatobacteraceae bacterium | reverse complement strand
CGGCGGTGAAGGCGCACGCAATCGCGGCCTCGGTGTCACCCGTGGCGCCCCACTCCATGAGCGAGGCCGCCGTCTCCACGGCGGCCGCCACGTGGGCGAGGTCGTAGGCGAGCGTCTGATTGGCGTCGGGTCCGCCGCCGGCCACGAGAGTTCCCGTCGCGGACGACACCATGGCTCGGGTCGTGGCGATGACGTCGGCGGCGGCGGAGAGGTCGGGGGAGAGGCTCATGGGTCAAACGCTACTGAACAGACCCGCGGTCGGTTCAGCCCGCACGATGCCCGCGGGACGGGTGCGCGTGCGACAAAGTGGAGGGGTGACGGACACCACGGCCAGCGATGCGACCGGCGGCAATGGGTCGCGGGAGCGCCGGTTGTCGGCGGCCTGGCGCACGTTCCGCTGGGTGCTGGCCGCGGCCGTGGTCTATTTCTTCGTGCTGCCCCTCATCCCGGGGTTCCGCGATGCCGTCGACGACCTCAACGACATCGACCCCCGGCTCCTCGGCCTCGGCCTCGGCCTCCAGGCGGCCGCCCTGTTCGCCTACTCGATGCTCACCAAGGCCGCGCTCTCCGACACCGGCGACGGCATCGGTCACCTGCGCCTCTTCCGCATCCAGTTGAGCACCAAGGCCATCGGCAACATCGTCCCCGGCGGCAGCGCCGCCAGCTCCGCGCTCGGATTCCGGCTCCTCACCATGTGCGGTGTACCGAAGCCCGACGCCGCCTTCGCCCTCGCCACCGCGGGCATCGGCTCGGCCGTGATGCTGAACCTCATCCTGTGGTTCGGACTGATCGTGTCGATCCCCGTCCGCGGCGTGAACCCCGTCTACGGGACGGCGGCGGTGGTCGGGATCCTCCTCATGGCCTTCGCCGGCGCGGTCATCCTCGGTCTCATCGACGGAAACGGCCGCTCGGAACGCGTCGTGCGCGCCCTGGCGCGCCGACTTCGGTTCGACGCGGACCATGCGGCCGAAGTGCTCGCGCACCTCGGCACCCGCATCGAGGAACTCGTGAAGGACAAGTCGCTGTTGCGGCGCGTCATGGGATGGGCGGCGGTGAACTGGGTGTTCGACGCCCTCTCCCTGTGGGTGTTTCTGCGGGCATTCGGGGCGACCGTCGACCCCGACGCGCTCATCATCGCATTCGGCCTGGCCAACGTGTTCTCGGTGATCCCGCTCACGCCGGGCGGACTCGGTCTCGTTGAGGGCGTCTACATCCCCACGCTCGTCGGCTTCGGTCTGGCACAGCGCACGGCGACCGTCGGCGTGCTCTCGTACCGCGTGGCCCAGTACTGGTTGCCGATCGCGGTGGGATGGGTGAGCTATCTGTCGTTGCGGTTCGGCCCGTTCGCCATCGACCGCACGCGCGCGCTGCGTCCGTTGCCCGAGGTCGCCACCAGTCAGGCGCGCCGCGGCCTCTCCAACATCGACTGGGTGGAGAGGTATGCGCCACGGGACCGCACCGGGCAATTCGAGATGCCGGTCCTCGAGCCCCACGATCTCGAGTTCACCAGCGACGACACGGACGCGCAGAAGCGCCCCGACTAGCGTTCCCGCCATGACCACCCACGAGAGACCGTTCGGCCGCTGCCTGGAGGACTTCGTCGTCGGCGACGTGTACCGCCATTGGCCGGGAAAGACCATCACCGAGTTCGACGACCACCTGTTCTGCATGATGACGATGAACCACCATCCGCTCCACACGAACGACTGGTTCGCCGCCGAGAGCGTGCAGGGACGCAACGTCGTGGTGGGGAACCTCGTGTACTCGCTGGTTCTCGGCATGAGCGTGCCGGACGTGAGCGGTGCCGCCATCGCCAACCTCGAGGTCGAGACACTGCAGCACAAGTTCCCCACGTTCCACGGGGACACCATCCACGCCGAGACGCGCGTTCTCGAGGTGGCCGAGAGCAAATCGAAGAACGACCGTGGCGTGGTGACGGTGGAGACCAAGGGCTTCAACCAGGAGGGCAAGGAGGTCTGCTACTTCCGTCGCCGCGTCATGGTGTGGAAGCGCGAAGCCATGCCCGCGCGTCGCCGTCCCTACGACGGTCAGCAGGTGTGGGAGGGCTGAGCCCCGACGATCCGTTCTCGCGCGCGGTCCTCGAGTGGGGCGCGGGATCGCTGCGCGACCTGCCGTGGCGCGCGGGCCGCGAGCCCTGGCCGGTGCTGGTGAGCGAGGTGATGCTGCAACAGACCCCGGTGGCCCGGGTTCTGTCCCCGTGGCGGGCCTTCATGGCGGCATTTCCCGCGCCGGTCGATCTCGCGCGTGCTCGGCTCTCCGCCGCGCTCGTGCTGTGGCAGGGTCTCGGGTACCCGCGTCGGTGCCGCAATCTGCACGACACCGCCGGGCTGCTCGTGGAACGCCACGGGGGAGAAGTGCCCGGCGACCTCGGGGCTCTGCTCGCACTGCCCGGTGTCGGCCCCTACACGGCCCGTGCGGTGCTCGCCTTCTCGTTCGGCGTCGATGTGGCGGCCGTCGACACGAACATCTCGCGCGTGCTCTCGCGCACCGCGGGAGAGGCGATGGGTACGCGGGCCCTGGCCGAGCGGGCGGCGACCGTGCTTCCGGCGGGACGGGCGTGGGAGTGGAACCAGTCCATGATGGATCTCGGCGCGCGCATCTGCACGGCGCGGGCGCCGCGATGCGGCGAGTGCCCCGTGGAACCACAGTGTCGATGGCGCGGGGGACCCGGCCCCGATCCGGCGTCACGTTCGGCCGGTGCGTCCCGTCCGCAGGCCCGCTTCGAGGGATCGGATCGACAGTTGCGCGGTCGTGCCTTGGCAGCCCTCGCCGACGGGTCGCTCGGGGGCGGGGAACTCGTGCGCGCGATGAAGGAGGACGAACCGGATCGGTGCCGACGACTGATCGATGCGCTCGTCGCCGAACGGCTCGTG
>JAULXU010000060.1:0-4137 GCA_032118285.1 Ilumatobacteraceae bacterium | reverse complement strand
CGGACGCGTCGCCCTCGTACAGGCGCCCCTGCGCGTCTTTCGCCTCGGCGGCCAGCACCCCTGCTGGCGCCGCGCTCAGCGTGCCGTCCGTCGCGACGCGCATCGTGGTCACCGAGCAGTTGTCGAGCCGGGACACCACGAGACGGTCGTCACCGAGGCCCGCGCCGATGACGGCGTTGATGGCGACGAAGTGGCTGAACACCACGGCGTCCTCCCCGAGGTCACAGAGCGCACGCACAGTGGCATCGCGATAGGCGAGATACCGCGCACCCGACCGTGCGGCGAGCTCCGACCAGGTGCCCGTCATCGCCTCGGTGAGCCAGGCGCCGCGTGCCGTCACGGCGAGTCCCTCCGGCGAGGGAATCTCGGCCACGCGAGGCTCGAGGTGCACGTCGACTCCCCACGCGGTGGCCAGGGGAAACGCGGTCTGACGACAGCGCAGGAGGGGGCTCGACACCACGCGCAGGGGACCGCGGGCCGAGAAACGGGAAGCCACCCGAAGGGCCTGGGCGAGTCCCTGCTCCGACAGGGGCGGGTCGGGATCGACGTCCCAGGCGGCCGCGGCGCGACCGTGACGCACCAGGTGCACGAGATGGGTCACGGAAGGATGTCGCCCATGCGCAACGGGGCGGGATCGGCGGGGTCGATGTACCACTCGGTGCCGAAGATGAAGGCGAACGCCGCGTCGGGTATGGAGAGGATCCCGGTCGTGTCGCTCACCTGACTGCGGTGGCACGCCACGGCCGCGCGCTTCGTGACGAGATGCGCAGAGACGTCCACGCCCAGGCTGATCTCGGCCTCGGGGGTGCCCATCGGATTGCCGTCGTCGGCCGGGCCGTCGGGATCCCAACCGTCATCGTCCATGCCGGCCGCCCTCGCCAGGGCGATCGACTCCCGCATGCGGTCCCGGTTCATCGTCGCCTCGAGGTGCCTGACCGCCGGCCGCAGTTCGGCGGCTCTGCGGGCGATGCGATGCACCGCGATGTGGTCGGGATGTCCGTACCCGCCGTGCCAGTCGTAGCCGATGATCAGGTCGGCGGATTCCGCGTCGAGCACGGCGGCGAGCCGGGCGGCGACCTCGTCCACGGGGGCGTTGAGGAGGTTGGCCGGGTCGCCGTTCTGCTCCCATCCCGTCATGCCCGAGTCCCGGTAACCGAGCCACACGATGCGCTGCACGCCGAGGGTGCGGGCGGAGGCCTCGGTCTCGGCACGTCTGCGGGCCACCAGGTCCTCTCCCGGGGCGAGATCGTCGGGCACCTCGCCGTGGTCGCCGTTCGTGGCCACCACGAGAACCGTGCGGTGCCCGTCCGCCGCCGCGAGAGCGAGAGTTCCCCCGGTGATGAGGCACTCGTCGTCGGGGTGGGCGTGGAGGAAGACGAGGGTGGCCACGGCGGTCCCCTCTCAGGCCTGGCGCGCGGCGCCGCTGGCCAGTAGGGCTTCGACACCGGCGATGCCCCAGGACTCGAGCACATCGACGGTGTGCTGGCCGGGGTGGGCCGGAGCCGATCCCACCTCGGCAGCCGTGCGCGAGAAGCGCGGTGCCGGCGCGGGCTGCAGTTGGCCATTGGCCTCCACGAAGGTGCCGCGACCGACGTTGTGAGGATGGCGCGCCGCCTCGCTCATGGTGAGCACCGGCGCGAAGCACACGTCCGTGGTTTCCATGAGCGCGTTCCACTCGTCGCGCGTCCGCGTGCGGAACACCAGGCGCAGCCGCTCCTTCAGCTCGGGCCATCGCGACTGGTCCATCTGTGCGGCGAAATCCGGGTCGCCCGCCAATCCGGTGATCTCGAGCAGTTGGGCGTAGAACTGCGGCTCGATCGAGCCGATCGACACCCACTCTCCGTCGGCGCATTCGAAGACGTCGTAGAAGTGGGCCCCGGTGTCGAGGAGGTTCGTGCCCCGGGCATCCTCGTCGAAGAGTCCCCGCGACTTGAAGGCCCAGAACATGGTCATGAGCACCGCCGTACCGTCGACCATGGCGGCGTCCACCACCTGACCCCGGCCCGACTTCGAGGCCTCGAGCAGCGCGCAGACCGTTCCGTAGGCGAGGAACATGCCGCCGCCACCGAAGTCACCCACCATGTTGAGCGGGGGGACCGGCGCTTCGCCGCTGCGTCCGAAGTGCGCGAGAGCGCCGGCGAGAGCGATGTAATTGATGTCGTGACCGGCCGCCTGGGCGTACATTCCGTCCTGGCCCCATCCCGTCATGCGTCCGTAGACGAGTCGGGGATTGCGCGCGATGCACGTGTCGGGTCCGATGCCGAGTCTCTCCATGACCCCGGGGCGGAATCCCTCGATGAGGGCATCGGCCTTCTCCACCAGCGAGAGAAGAGTGGCGACGCCGTCCGGGTGCTTGAGGTCGAGGGCGACGTTGCGGCGCCCCCGCTGCAGAAGGTCGAAATGGGGTTCCTCCGGCGCGGGTCCGCGCACGGACTGGGCCCGGTCGACGCGGATCACCTCCGCCCCCATGTCGGCGAGGAGCATCGCCGCGAACGGACCCGGTCCGATTCCCGCGATCTCGATGATCCTGAATCCGCTCAGTGGTCCGGCCATGTGCGTCTCCTCCTGCTCAGCGCCCGTCGATGCGACGGGCGTGCGACGCGATCGCGTCGGCATACAGCGGCCAGAGCGGCACGGGCAGGTCATGGCCCATGTCCGCGACCATCATGAGCACGGAGCCGGCGACGAGCTCGGCGGTGCGTTCCCCGCCGCTCGGGGCGATGAGGGTGTCGTCGCGGCCATGGATGACGAGGGTCGGCGCGTCGAGACGCGCGAGTGCCTCGGACCTGTTGCCCGACGCGTAGATGGCAGCGAGCTGCCGTCCCGCCCCCTCGGGGTAGTACATGCGGTCGTACTCGCGGGCCGCGCGCTTGCGGGCCTCCTCGACATCGAAGTGCTTCTTCGAGCACCACACCGACCAGCGGTGCGCACCGGCGAGGAACTCCTCGCGACTCGCCGCCGGCGGGGCGAGGAGAACCTCCATGGCCTCGGGGGCGGGCTGGCCGTACCCGAGATCGCCCGGCATCGACATGATCGACACCAGGCTCGCCAGTCGTGCGCGGTGCTCGATGGCGAAGGTCTGGGCGATCATGCCCCCCATGGACGCGCCGACGACGTGGGCGCGGGCGATGCCGAGATGGTCGAGCAGACCGGCTGCGTCCGCCGCCATGTCCGAGAGGTTGTAGGGCACCGGCGGCACCGGCTGCTCCATCACCGCGGCTGCCGTCACCGCGGCGGTGTCGACGTGGACCCCGTCGAACTTCGTCGACAGGCCGCAGTCGCGGTTGTCGAAACGCACCACGTGAAAGCCACGGTCGACGAACATGTGCATGAGGTCGTCCGGCCATGCGACCAGCTGGGCGGTGAATCCCATGATCCACAGGAGGGTCGGATGGGCGGGATCGCCCATCGCCTCGTATTCGAGTGTGATTCCGTTCGTGAGCGTGGCCTGGGGCATGCTCCCAGTATCACGGGTGGGGCGCCGCCCGGACAAGGTGGGCGGCCGGTCTCAGGAGATGAGGCGGCGCTTGAGGGTCTCGAACTCGTCGTCGGAGATGGCACCGCGGTCGCGCAGGGCCTCGAGTCTCTCGAGTTCGTCGGCAAGCGATCCCGCGACCGGGATCGACCCCGTGCCGTCGACGGGGGGACGGTGGCCGTGGAGGTTGCCCCGGATCGTCGACTGGATGATGTTCTGCACCTTCTCGGGTTGGGCGATGTCGGTGAAGGTCTGCTGTCCGTCCGCCCCGCCCGACTCGATGAGCAGGTCCCCCACCCCGATGAGACGTTCGAGGATGCCCTGACTGAAGTTCACGTTGTTGACGCGTTGGAGGGGAATCTCGACTCCGCCGCGCGCCACGACGCCCTCCCTGTAGATCAACCGGTCCGAGGTGACGACGAAGTACGTGGTGCGCCACTTGACGAGCTGAACGACGAGCCAGGCCGCCGACACGACGATCGCGGCGATGGCCAGATAGGTGAGTGCCTCCTCGAGCCATCCGCCGTCGAGTTGGGCCTTCACCACCATCGAGACGAGGAGCGAGCCGCCGAACATGACCGCCGGCGGACCGAAGAACCACCAGTGGGGGTGAAGGTCGAGCACCACGGTCTCATGGTCGTTGAGGAGCCGGGCCGGAAACG
>JAULXU010000059.1:0-6583 GCA_032118285.1 Ilumatobacteraceae bacterium | reverse complement strand
TTCCGCCGGCGGGACCGGTGATGCCAGGCAGGCCGGTGACTCCCGAGACCGCATTGATCTCATCGAGACACTTCTTCCACCAGTCCTCGGATTGGCCAGCATCGCTGCCCCCGACACAGCTGCGCAACAGCAACGCCACGATCGCCACGGCGAGGGCCGTGGTGGCCACGGACCACAGCGGCACGTGACGCGGTTCCTTGGGGACGGCGATCGCCCCCTCGTTCGAGAACGGACTCTGGCCAGCCATGCGCCGACGCTAAACACGAAGTGGACGCCTTTGCGATGGATAAATGTCCCTCCGTGATTCTGATGAAAAGTCTCAGTCCCCAGAGGTATGTCGATGGACGTTCGTCTCGCGCCTTATGAACCCGAGACGCTCGTACAACCTGTTCGCCGCCTCGCGAGACGGTCGCGAGGTGAGGTCCACCGTCACGCATCCGCGACGACGGGCCTCGGCAAGCGCGGCGAGGTTCAAGGCCTCGCCCACACCGTGGCCGCGGGCACCCTCGTCGACGACGACGTCCTCGATCCAGGCGCGCAGACCGGTAGGAATGCGGAAGACGGCCAGCGTGAGCGCCCCCACGATCGCCCCGTCCACGCGGGCCACGAACAACACGGTGGCGGGCGACGCGACGATCTCGTCCAGGGCCGCCCTGTCGGGGGCGGGGTTCGACGACGAGAGCTGCGGCACCAAGCGGGACATGGCCTCGACCAGGGCGTCATCCACTGTGTGCGCGATTTCCACCACTGCCGTCACCTCACCACCCTGCCACACGGCCTCCCGTGGGCCGGCGGAACAGCGGTAGGTTTTCCCTGATGACGGCATCCGACCACGTGCGCTGGCTCTCCGACCCCACCCTGCGTCGGCCGGCCATCATCGCCGCATTCAGCGGGTGGAACGACGCCGCCGACGCCTCCTCCACCGCGGTGCGCACCCTCGTCGAGGCGTGGCACGCCCAACCACTCGCCGAGATCGATCCCGAGGAGTTCACCGACTTCGCCACCGTCAGGCCCTCGGTGAAACTGGAGGACGGTCGCACGCGCACCATCGTGTGGCCGACCGTGAGCATGTGGTGGGCCAGCACACCGGGATCCGACGTGATTCTCGTGCTCGGGCCGGAGCCGAGTCTCCGCTGGCGTCTCTTCACCGAGCAGATCGTGTCGGTTGCGGCCCGCTACGAGGCGTCGGTGGTGCTGTCGCTCGGGGCTCTGCTCGCCGACGTGCCGCACAACCGTCCCGTGCAGGTCATCGGAACCGCCACCGACGACGCCACCATCGAGCGCTTCGGACTGCAGCGCTCGCGCTACGAGGGACCGACCGGGATCGTCGGTGTGCTGCAGGACGCGTGCTCCCAGCACGGGATTCCCGCGGCGTCCCTGTGGGCGGCTGTTCCCGCCTACGCATCCCAGATCCCCTCGCCCAAGGCCGCCAACGCACTGCTCGCCCGCGCCGGCGAGATCATCGGCACTCCTGCCCCCCTCGTCGCCCTGCACAACGACGTCGTGCGCTACGAGGAGAGGGTCGACGAGATGGTCGAGGACGACGAGGATCTCGCCGAGTACGTCGCGCGCCTCGACACGATGGCCGACGAGGTCGACGACGATTCCGACTCGGACGACACTGACGCCACCGACGCCACCGACGCCGAGGCTGCGTCGATCGCCGACGAGGTCGAGCGCTTCCTGCGCGAACAAGGCAACTGACCCCGCGGGACTCCGCCCCGGCCAGCCCGGCCCCGCTCGGGCATCACCCCGGTGGCGAGGCGGCGTGCAGGAGGGCCCGTTCGATCTCGGCACGGTGGGCGGCATCGGTCACCGGACCGCCGAGGGCATCGCGCACGTAGAACGAGTCCACCACCTCGTTTCCCATGGTGAGCACGCGGGCATGACGGATGTCGAGACTGAGGTCGGCGAGGGCCCGGGCGATGCGATGGAGCAGGCCGAGAGAATCGGGGGCCCTCACCTCGACGAACGTGGACCCCGAGGAGGCCGCGTCGTCGAAGGTCACCCGGGGTGCCGACGGCGGCACGGCCGACAGCCTGCGTCGCGGTCGCGCCTGTCGGGCCCGCTCAGCCAGGCGCGAGTCGAGGGCCAACCGGCCTGACAGTGCCCGTTCGATGTCGCCAGCCACGCGCTCCCAGTCCGCGCCACCCTTCGGCAATACCACTGTGAACTCCGATGCAGCCATGCCCTGTTCATCCGAGTGCGCCTCGGCCCCGACCACGTCGAGTCCCGAGAGCGCGAGCACACCGGCGACGCGGGCGAACGTTCCCGGCGCGTCGGGACTCACCACCACCACACGGTCGCCCGCGGGCCGCACCGCCACGCCCCCGGCGGCCATCAACTCGAGCACCGAGGCGTCGGGGAAGAGGTGCCACCCGCGCTGGAGGGTGTCGCCTCCGAGACGCGCCCGCACGAGGTCGACGAGTCGGGCCACGAGGTCGGCTTTCCACTCACTCCACGCCGACGGTCCCGTGCCGAGGGAATCGGCCTCGGTGAGCGCATGGAGGAGATCGAGCACCGTGGTCGATCCGACACGCTCGGCCACCGTCGTGATGGTCGCCGGATCGGACAGGTCGCGGCGCGTCGCGGTGTCCGCCAGAAGGAGATGCGTGTCGATGAGGGTGACGAGAGTGGCTGTGTCGGAGTCGTCGAGACCGAGTCGGGGCCCGAGGCGGGCGAACATCTCCACGCCGACCTCGGTGTGGTCGCCGGGCCACCCCTTGCCGATGTCGTGGAAGAGCCCGGCGAGCACGAGAAGGTCCGGGCGCTCCACACGGTCGACGAGCAGGGACGCGTTGGCGGCCACCTCCCACAGGTGGCGATCGACGGTGAAGCGATGGAAGGCGTTGCGTTGGGGCTTGCTGCGCACGGCAGACCACTCGGGCAGCACCCGCACGATGAGATCGGCCTGGTCGAGCGACTCGAGCACGGGAATGGCCCGGTGTCCCTCCAAAAGCAGTGCCACGAGATCGTCGCTGGCGCCGGCGGGCCACGGGTCCGGCCATGTCGGGCTCTCCCGGCTGAGACGATCGAGGGAGGGGCGGGCGATGCGGGCCTCGAGTCGCGCCGCCGTGGTGGCCACCCGCAGCAGCAGCGTCGGGTCGGCGGCCACGTCGACTGAGTCGTCGATGCCGATCTCGCCGTCGCGCAGATGGATTCCCGGCGCAAGCGCGACGGGCGAGGACGAACGACGCGCCGGGGGATCGAGTCGGGCCCACGCCTCGTCGGCGATCCAGGCCACGGTGCGTCCCGCCTCGGCGAGGCGCTTCATGAGATCGTCATCGTCGTCGTCGAAGCCGCATGCCCGGGCCACGGCCGCCTGATGATCGAGGCGCAGCACCTCCTCGGCCCGTCCCGCGGCGTCGTGGAGAGCGCACCGGACGCGCAGCAGAAGGTCGTTGCACGCAATGAGTCGCTCGGCGTCGCCGTCGGGCAGACCGAGCCCCGCGGCCATGCCCCAGGACACGCCGTGGATGTCGCGCAAGCCACCGAGACCCTCCTTGAGGTTCGGCTCCACCATGAAGGCGACCTCTCCGTGCGCCCCGTGGCGTTCCCTGATGCGTTGGTGCAATTCGGCGAGACGCCGGGTGCCGTTCTCGCGCCACGAGCGTGCCACCGCGCCGATCACCTCGGATGCCAGCGCGGGATTCCCCGCGACCGTGCGAGCGGTGAGAAGACCCGTCGCGGTATCGAGATCGGATGCGGCGAGCTTCACCGTCTCCTTCGGCGTGCGCACGGCGTGGCCGAGCGCGTATCCCTCGTCCCACAACGGGTACCAGATGCGCGCGGCAACGTCGTCGATGCCGGCGACGGAGCGGTGCAGCAACAGCACGTCCACGTCGCTGCGCGGCGCCATCTCGCGCCTGCCGTACCCGCCGACCGCCACGATCGCCATGTCGGCCCCGAGATTCCCCTCGGCCACGGCCGCGGAGAACAGCTCCGACAGTCGGGTGTCGACCGCATCGGATCGTTCATGCCAGGGACGTGATGGCGTCTCCATGTACGGCACGGTAACGAGCCGGGGACGCCGGGCGAACCCCGAAACACGATCGCAACACGATGGCAACGAGGGTGCTACACCACCGGGACGTAGGCGTAGGCGTACTTGGTGACGCTGGCCTGCACATAGCGCAGCGTCACCTTGCAGGTGCCGGTGTACGCCGATGCCTTGGCGTACGAGCCCGACTTCGAGCATCTTCCCGAGGTCGTGTACAGCCTGTTCGTCGAGCCTGCGGGCGGCGGGATGATCACCGAGAAGAGGGTGGAACTGCGACGAAGGATGGGGATGCGCACCCAGGTCGACCACTTCTCCGGCCCGAAGTAGGTGCCGTTGTGCGGCGTCACCGAGAAACGGTAGGCCCGGCCGCGTTGGAGGGAGGTGAAGGTGTGGGAACGCGCACTGCCGGGCTTCATCACGGTGGTTCCCGTGCTCGGCTTGGCGAAGTACGCCGTGATGGCGTTCCCCCCGGTGCTCGTGGCCGCGGTCCACGTCACGGTGACCGAACGGTCCTTGCGCGACACCGACACCGAGCCCGCCGCTCCGGGCGCCACCACGTACTTCACCGCGTTTGCCGCGATCGCCGTGCTGGTAGCCGATCCCGTGGATGCCTCCACCGTGTAGGTGTAGGTGGTGCCCACGGTGAAACCGGTGGCCGAGCACGTGAAAGGCGTCTCCACCGCGTTCACGGTGCACACGGTGGACTGTCCGTTCTTCACCACGTAGGACGACGTGGGCGACGCCTGGAAGGCCACCAGTTCGGCGGCACCGGCCTGCCATGTGACCGTGATGGACGTCCCCGTGAGCGCCGCCGTCACCTGTGTGGGAGGCGCGACGTAGTCGTCGTACGCCGCGGCAGCGAGCATGACGGCGGCATCGGCGTCAACGATTCCCGCGCCGAGACACGGCGTGACGGCACAGGTGGGGGTGGACGCGAATGCCGATGCACTGTCCTCGAGAATCTGTTCCACCTCGGCCGGCGTGAGAAGGGGATTGGCCTCCAGCATGAGGGCCACCACTCCGGCCACGTGCGGGCTGGCCATCGACGTGCCATCGAGGCTCGCATAGGACGACGACCCGGTCGCCTTCGTGCCGGTGTTGTACAGCGACAGGATGCCCACGCCGGGGGCGGCGAGGTTGACGAGCGGTCCCCAGTTGGAGAAGCTGGCCTTCGTTCCAGAACCGTTCGTTGCCCCGACCGTGATGACCCCGGTGCAGTTGGCCGGGGAGAAGCTCGAGGCGTTGATGCCGGCGTTGCCGGCCGCCGCCACAACGACCACCCCGGCGGCGATGGCGTCATTCACGGCCCGCTGCGTCGGGACATCACATGGCACAGCCTGTTCAGCACTACCGGCGCCAAGGCTGAGGTTCAGCACCTTGGCCGGGTTCGGGTTCACAGCCGGAGAGGGTGCCGTCCCGAACCAGCCGTAGACCGGATCAGGGCCGACCCCGGCCGCCCAGCGGATACCGGCAAGGACATCGCCACTCAGTCCACCCGCGTTGCCGAGCACCCGCACCGGGAGGATCTTCGCTGCGGGAGAGACACCCTTCAGGCCGATGGTGTTGTCGACGGCACCGATGGTGCCCATGACGTGCAGTCCGTGCCATGAGGCATTCACCGTCGACGAAATCGGGAGTCCTGCATCGGTGGGGTCGCTGTCGCGGTCGTCGTCTTCGTTTCCGTCTAGATCATTCGCCGTGTCGGCATCCGACACGAAGTCGTAGCCGGGCAGCAGGTTCGCCGTGATGTCCGGATGGGGAAGCGACCCGGTGTCCAGCACCGCCACCACCACCCCGGTGCCCGACACCGAACGCGTCCAGGCGTCGATGACATTGGCTCCCCAGGTGTTCGCACCGTCGGCCCGGAACGACCGGGGGATGCACTCGGGCGAGATGGTCAGGGCTGATGTCACTGAACACACCGGATCCACGGCCGGATACACCGGGAACGACTCGTAGACAGGGGGGTCAGCGGTTGGCGAGCCCGCATCGGCAGTCTCCGCATAGGGGGAAACCGCCACGATGCCCGCGGCACCCACGGCCACGAGAAAACGCACCAGCACCCTCACGTGTCCAGTATGCCCCCATCGCCACATCGGGGCCCCACGGGGGTCATTTTCTTACGCGTTGTTAGTGTTCGCCTCACACGTCGGTGTGTCCGCACGCCGGGGACGATGCATACGGGGGTGACCATGAACGTGGTGGAGGAAGCACGGCGTTTTCTCGCCGAGCACTGGCACGACGACGTCGATCCCTACGAATGGCAGAGACTCGTCGTCGATCGGAAGTGGGCGGCGTTGCGCTGGCCCGAGGACTGCCTCGGACGCGGGCTCGACGACGACACTGCCGCGGCCGTCGAGGCCGAGTTCGCCCGTGTCGGCGCCCCGGGTCCCGGCCAGGACGTGTACAACCTGTGGGCCGGCACCGTCGTTGCCGCGGGCAGTGCCTCGATGCGCACGCGATTCGTGCGACCGTTGCTGCTCGACGAGATCGCCATGTGCCTGCTGTACAGCGAGCCCGGCGCCGGCTCGGACCTGGCGGGCATCCGCACCCGGGCCGTGCGCGACGGTGACGAATGGGTGG
>JAULXU010000058.1:0-4240 GCA_032118285.1 Ilumatobacteraceae bacterium | reverse complement strand
GCCACGCGGCCGAGATCACCGCTGTCACCAACCAGACCGTGAACTCGTACAAGCGGCTCGTGCCCGGCTTCGAGGCCCCCGTTCACGTGAGCTGGGCGCGCAACAACCGCAGTGGCCTCATCCGGGTGCCGGTGCCCAAGCGCGAGAATCCGGCCGCCACCCGCATCGAGTACCGCTCGCCCGACCCGACGTGCAATCCGTACCTGGCGTTCTCCGTGGTGCTGGCGGCCGGACTGCGCGGGATCCGCGAGGGTTACGACCTCCCCGCCGAGGCCGACGCGAACCTCTTCGAGATGGACGACGCCACGCTCGGTCGGCTCGGCATCACGCAGCTTCCCCAGTCGCTGTCGGACGCCCTCGGCATCATGGAGCGCTCGGAACTGGTGGCCGAGGCGCTCGGCGAGCACATTTTCGAGTGGTTCCTGCGCAACAAGCGCCATGAGTGGCGCGAGTACAAGACCCAGGTCACCCCGTTCGAGCTCGACCGCTACCTGAGGTCGATGTAGGGCGATGTCCGCCGACGACCTCATCGTTGTCTTCCCGGCCGAGGTGCCGGCGGACCTCGCCCGCACGCTCGACCTCGGTGGCTGGCGATGGAAGGCCGTGGGCGGCGCCGACGAGGCGTCCCGCGACGAACCCGCCACCGGTTGGCGCGGGGCGATCGTGTCGATTGGCGAGGACCCAGACGCCGCCTGGTCGTTTCTGCGCGCGTTGCGGGGCCGCGATCGTTCGGTTCACGGCGTGCTCGTCCTCGTGGGTGGAGCGGACCTCGACGGGCTCGAGCACCGCGACGATCTCTTCGACGACTTCTGCATTGCGCCGTTCCATCCGCGCGAACTGGAGGCCCGCCTGCGCCACCTGCTGACCGCGAGCGGTTCGGCTCCGCGCACCGACCTCGTGGAGCATTCAGGACTTGTCCTCAACCTCGAGACGTACCAGGCCTCGTTCAACGGAAAAGCCCTCGACCTGACGTTCATGGAGTACGAACTGCTGAAGTTCCTCGCCCAGAACCCCGGGAAGGTCTTCACTCGAGAGACACTCCTGTCGCGGGTGTGGGGCTACGAGTACTACGGCGGCGCGCGCACGGTGGACGTCCACGTGCGGCGCCTGCGGGCCAAGTTGGGTGAGGAACATGCCAACCTCATCCAGACGGTGCGAAGCGTCGGTTACCGGTTCGGCCAGGGCCGCTGGACCGAGTGAGGAGCACACGGCCGACACGACGGTGTGATGGGTCGAAGAAGGCCTCGCATGTCGTCCCCTACGCTTCGGGGATGCGTCGCGACAGACCCTTCGCGCCACTGACCTTCCTTGTGGCCATGCTCGTCGCGCTCGCCCTGACCGGCTGCGCATCGGATACCAGATCGTCCGACGACGACCGGGTCATCGGCGTGCCCGGTGACGCCCCCACCATCCAGGCGGCCGTCGACATGGCCGTTCCCGGGGACCTCATCCTCGTGGAGGAGGGTATCTACGCCGAATCCGTGACGGTGGACGTCGACAACATCGTCATCCGGGGCGTCGACCGCAACAAGGTCATCCTCGACGGCGAGGGCCGCTACGGCAACGGCATCCGGGTGGCCGGAGCCAACGGCGTGGCCGTCGAGAACATGACGGCGCGCGACTACCAACAGAACGGCTTCTACTGGACCGAGGCCGTGGGATACCGGGCCTCGTACCTCACGGCCCTGCGCAACGGTCTCTATGGCATCTACGCCTTCGACGCCGAGGGAGGCGTCATCGAGCACAGCTACGCCGCGGGCCACCCCGACGCCGGCTTCTACATAGGCCAGTGCGACCCATGCGACGCCGTCATCCGCGACTCGATCGCCGAGTTCAACGGCCTCGGCTACTCGGGCACGAACGCCTCGAACAACCTGTGGATCGTCAACAACGTCTTCCGTTTCAACAACACGGGCATCATGCCGAACTCGGGCGACTACGAGAAGCGTTGGCCCCAATCGAACACGGTGTTCGCCGGCAACCTCGTCCACTCGAACAACGGTCCCGCACCCGGGCTGCCACCGCTCCTCAAGATCAACGGGCACGGGATTCTCATCTCGGGAGGACTCTCGAACACCGTGGTGCGCAACCGGGTGTGGGACCACGACCAGGCCGGCATCGGAGTCATCGCCAACTTCATGGGCCGCTCGTTCCCCTCGAACGACAACATCATCGCGGACAACCACGTCTCGCTGTCGCGCGTCGCCGACCTCGTTCTCTCGGCAGTGGAGACCGCCAGGAACTGCTTCTCGAACAACATCGCCGCGAATGCCCTGCCCGCTTCTCTGATGGGTCGGACCTCGTGCGCCGACACTCCCGAGACGATTTCCGTCGAGGGCTCCTACCCCGTCGCCGACGTGCTGGCACGCAAGATCGCGCGGCAGGTGCGCCGCACGGAGATTCCCGACCCACCGGCACAGCCCAACATGTCCGACGCCCGCACCGCTCCGGCCCGGCCCGCGAGTCCGGTGCCCCCCGTCGTGAATCTCGACGACATCACCCTCCCCGCCGCGCCGTGAGCCCCGACACCGCTTCCCTGCTGCGGCGCATCTTCGTGGTGGTCGTCGTGCTGGGCTCCATCAGGGCCTGCACGAGGCTCGCCGCCGATGACGACGCCGGGCGCGATGCCCCCGATCCGGTCGCGGCCAGAGTCACCGAGGTCCCGCGCACCGTCGCGCTCGACCCCGACGCCGACTCCGGGTCCTTCGGCGTCACCTGCCTGTTCAGCCACCGTCTCGCCGACGATCCCATCGTTGTTCCGGGCGTGTCCGGCGGTTCCCACCTGCACGATTTCTTCGGAGCAGTCGGCGTGAACGCCCGCACCCGGTGGGTCGAACTGCCCGCCATGGACACCACGTGCGACAACCACGGCGACTGGTCGAGCTACTGGGTGCCCACGCTCCTCGCACCCGAAGGCCCCGTGGACCCCCACTCGATGGCGGTGTATCTGCGCACCCCGCCCCTTTCCGGCGATCCCGACCTCGTCGCTCCGCCGAACGGTCTCGAGATGATCTCGGTGCGCGGTGGATGGACATGCGGCCGCGACGACCAGCCTCTCGTCCATCCGCGCGACTGCCCGGCGAGTGCCCTCACCCGCCTGGTGCTCGAGTTCCCCGATTGTTGGGACGGAGAGCATCTCCGTGCGCCTGCCGACGGAAGCCACCTCGTGGCCAGCATCAACGGAGAATGTCCCGCGGCCCATCCGCAACGCCTTCCCCTGATGGTGGTCGAAGTGCGCTGGGAACTCGAGGGGCGACCGGCGGCGGATCTGTCCCTGTCGTCGGGAGGCCATCATGCCCACGGCGACATCCTTTTTGCCTGGGATCAGGACTTTCTGCGCGGCGAGATGGACGCCTGCCTCGTGCGGCGCGTGGTGTGTGACCTCACCTGGACGAGTTTCGTCGGCGCCTGACGCCACCGACATCCGGGCGGCGACCCCGGTGACCGAGTCGACTCAGGCGGGGACGAAGCGATAGAGGGCGGAACCCGCCCCCGTGTCCTGCCACACGATGCGCACGGGCATTCCCACCCGCACGTCGGCCGGGTCGCAACCGGTGATGTTCGTGAGCACGCGCGGACCCTCGGCGAGTTCCACGTAGGCGACCACGTAGGGGGCCGCTTCCCTCCACTCGTTCGACCCCTTGTGGATGATCGTGTAGCTGTACACCTCGCCGAGTCCCGAGGCGTCGAACGTCGCCGGATCCTCGCGCCAACAGGAAGGACAGTGACGGCGCGGGAACCAGAT
This sequence comes from Ilumatobacteraceae bacterium, assembly GCA_032118285.1. Taxonomy (GTDB): domain Bacteria; phylum Actinomycetota; class Acidimicrobiia; order Acidimicrobiales; family Ilumatobacteraceae; genus UBA2093. Next base: position 495 of record JAULXU010000058.1, on the reverse strand, counting down.
GACGAGGTCGCAGTCGTCGCAGCGCTGCAACAGGAAGCGACCCTCGGCGGTGGCCTCCCAGAAGGCGCGCGTCGTCGGATTCACCGGCGGGGCCGGGATGGGCAGGTCGCTCATGCGTCCTCCTGACCGAGCAGGACGGTGGCCGAGCCGTGCCGCGTGCCGATGCTGCCCCCGGTGCCGTGGGCGAGGGCGATGCGGCAGTCCGGCACCTGCACCGCCGGATGCGCCTCGCCGCGCAACTGGCGCACCGCCTCGATGACCTTCGTCATGCCGCCGCGGTTCGAGGGATGGTTGTTGCACAGGCCGCCCCCGTCGGTGTTGAAGGGAAGGCGACCGTGCGGGGCCACCAACGCGCCATCCATGACGAACTCGCCGCCCTTGCCCTTCTCGCAGAAGCCCAGGTCCTCGATGGTCTGGAGCACGGTGATGGTGAAACTGTCGTAGATGGAGGCATAGTCCACGTCGGCCGGCGTGAGACCCGCCTCGGCAAAGGCC
>JAULXU010000057.1:0-2102 GCA_032118285.1 Ilumatobacteraceae bacterium | reverse complement strand
GATGTCATCGGCGTCGATGGCGCCGGGACGCAGTATCTGGAGTGTCTCGCCGGTGCAGTCCACGATGGTCGACTCGACCCCGACGGCGCACGGTCCGCCGTCGAGGACGAGGTCGATGTCGGCGCCGAGATCCTCCTCGACGTGTGCGGCGGTCGTGGGGCTCACGCGACCGAAACGGTTGGCCGAGGGTGCGACGAGGGCGTCATCCAGCGAATCGAGCAGTTCGAGCAGGACGGGATGGTCCGGCATGCGCACGGCCACCGTGTCGGCGCCTCCGGTCACGCTGTCGGGCACGAGCGATGTGCGGCGCAGAAGCAGTGTGAGTGGTCCGGGCCAGAACGCCTCGGCCAGTTCGGTGGCAACGGTCGTCATCTCGCCCCACCTGCCGGGATCGTCGTGTCGTCCTATGTGCACGATGAGCGGATGGGTGCGGGGTCGTCCCTTCACGTGGAAGACCCTGTCGACCGCCGGGCCGTCGTGGACGCGCGCGGCCAGGCCGTAGACGGTCTCGGTCGGCACGGCCACGATGCCGCCCGCGAGGAGGACGTCGCGGGCCCTGGACGGATCGTGAGAGATCATGAGCCCAGGAAGGCGAGTATTTCGTCGATGAAGGAAAAACTCCCCGGTGTGGCGAAGTGGTCTGTGCCGCGCAGGACGGCGAGGCTGGCCCCCGGAATCGCAGCGACGAGACGGTCGGCCGGCCACATGAAGTCCGCGTCGCCGATGACGATTCGCACTTCGGACCCGACTCCGCCGAGATCCGTCGGGTCGAGGGGGGAGATGGGGGGACGCTTCATGATGGCGGTGAGCGCGCGGAGGTCCTTGCGGGGGTCGCGGGCGTAGCGGGCGAAGGCCTGGGCGAACGCATCGTCGTCGGGGGCACGTCCCTCGAGTGCAGCCACGATCCGGTCGTTCCCGGTCCGGTCGGTCGGCTCGAAGACCGAGTCGCCGATCCCCGCGAGGAGTACCCGGCGAAAGCGGCCGGGCACCGCCTGCATCGCCCGCAGGGTGGTCAGGGCCCCGAGGGAGAAGGCAGCCACGTCCACCACCGGGGCGATCTGCTCGAGGGTGGCGAGGAGCCAATCGGGGAGCGCGAGATAGTCGGACGGCTCGTGCCATTTCTCCGCATTCCCGTGACCGGGAAGGTCGACGCCGACCACGATGCGACCGGCATCGCCGAGAAGTGCGTCGATGCCCGGCTCCTGCCAGGTTTCGGCGAAACTGCCCGCCCAGCCGTGGATGAGCACGACGGGAACGTCGTCGGGTGCACTCATAGGCACACGGTAGTCTCGTTGTGCCCTATGCGCTTTCTCGACGGCCCTCCCGCGCACGACCTGACGTACAACGACGTCTTCATGGTTCCGAGCATGTCCTCCGTGGCGTCTCGTCTCGACGTGGACCTCACCACCCCGGACCGGATCGGCACCCACATCCCCCTCGTCGTGTCGAACATGACGGCAGTCGCGGGGCGGCGCATGGCCGAGACGGTGGCCCGACGCGGGGGACTGGTGGTGCTTCCCCAGGACATCCCCCTCGACATCATCTCGGCGGTTGTGGACCACCTGAAGAGCCGTCACCCCGTCTTCGAGACCCCCATCACCCTCGCACCCCACGACACGATCGGCGAGGCCCTCAGTCTGGTGCACAAGCGCTCCCACGGTGCCGTGGTCGTCGTCGACGGAGACGGGGCGCCCATCGGGATCTTCACCGAACACGATGCCGCCGGCTACGACCGTTTCACGCAGCTGCACAATGTGATGAGTCGCGACATCGTGCTCTTCCCGTCGGTCATGAGCATCGAGGAGATGCACGACTCGCTGGTGGAGAAACGTCTCAATTTCGCCCCGGTGACCGGCGTCGACGGCCGTCTGCTCGGTTGTGTCACCCGAAAGGGCACGCTGCGATCCACGATGTACCGCCCCGCACTCGACTCGAACGGTCGTTTCCTGTCGTCGGTCGCCGTCGGCATCAATGGCGACCCGGCGGCGCGTGCGCGTGCCCTCGCCGGGATGGGTGTCGACGTGCTCGTCGTCGACACTGCTCACGGTCACCAGTCGCGGATGCTGACCGCCATCGAGGCGGTGCGCGCGGCGGCACCCGGT
>JAULXU010000056.1:0-1985 GCA_032118285.1 Ilumatobacteraceae bacterium | reverse complement strand
CACCGATCGGTTCCCGCACCACGACGGACGAACCGATCTGCTTCTCGTACGAGAAGGACTCGGCCAGAGCGGCGGCACGGGCGAACGAGTTCATGGGCAGCCCCACCTGGATGATCTGGGAGAGAGGCTTGACCATGCCGGTCTCGCGCGAGATCGCCGAGGAGATCTCATCCATGCGCGCACCGAGCGCCGCGGCGATCGAGTTCATGTAGGCGGCGCGCTCGGAGGCGGGACGCGAACTCCAACCCACGAAGGCGGACTTGGCGGCCGCGGCAGCCTTTGCGACGTCACCTGCGGTGCCCTCGGGAATGGTGGCCATGACCTCCTCGGTCACGGAATCAAAGACGGGGATCGTGGCGGAGCCCTCGGAGGCGACCCACTGGCCGTTGATGTAGATCTTGTCGTAGGTGGTCATGGGCACACGCTAGGGCGTGCGCGACCGACCCGTCGCCCCGGAGCCGGCGGGACGGGCCCCGCCGCGGGGTGAACCCTCGCCGTTGCGGGGACGCCCACCGGAGCGCCCACCACGGTCGTCGCCGCCTCGTGCGTCGCCGCCTCGTGCGTCGGAACGACGGTCGTCGCCGTAGCGACGGGCACCACCGGAACTGCGACCTCGCGGGCCGCCCTGGCCACGGCTTCCGCCCTGACCGCGTCCACCGCCGCCTCCCTGGCGACGGGGGCCGCCCTGGCGGGGGCGCCGCGCCTCTTCGAGGCTGGGCATCTCACGGAACTCGCGGGCACCGGGTGCGATTTCGGCGAGGAAGGCGTCGTCCGCGGCGACCTTGCGGTTCTGGGGGTCGATTCCGGCGGCCTCGGCGAGTCGCTTGGTGTGGCGGCGCATGTTCGGCGTGACCAGGGTGATGACGGTGCCCTCGGCTCCCGCGCGAGCGGTGCGGCCGGAGCGGTGCAGGAACGCCTTGTGCTCCTCGGGCGGGTCGGCGTGGATCACGAGGGCGATGTCGTCGACATGGATGCCGCGTGCCGCGATGTCGGTCGCCACGAGGGTCTCGGCCTTCCCGGCCGAGAATGCCGCGAGATTGCGGGCCCGCACGTGCTGGGAGAGGTCCCCGTGCAGTTCCACCGCAGGAACGCCGGCCTTGACGAGCGAAGCGGCGAGCTTGCGGGCCCCGTGCTTGGTGCGGGTGAACACGAGGGACTTGCCGGGTGCGGCACACAGATCGGTGATCACGGGCAGCTTGTCGGCCTGCTCGACGCCGAAGAACCAGTGGGACATCGCCGGCTCGTCCTCGTCGGCGGTCTCCACCTCGTGGGTGACCGGGTCGAGGAGGAAGCGCTTGACGATGCGATCGATGCCGCGGTCGAGAGTGGCCGAGAACAACATGCGCTGGCAGGACTCGGGGGTCTTCTCGAGGATGCGCGTCACGGGTTCGAGGAAGCCGAGCTCGGCCATGTGGTCGGCCTCGTCGAGCACCGTGATTTCCACGTCCTCGAGGACGACGTGGCCGGACTCCATGAGGTCCATGAAGCGGCCCGGACAGGCAACGACGATGTCGACGCCGGCCCGCAGGGTGTCGATCTGCTTGTTGTAGCCGACGCCTCCGTAGATGGTCAGGGTGGTCATGTCGAGCGCGCGCGCGAGGGGGGCGAGCACGGCATCCACCTGGTTGGCGAGTTCGCGCGTGGGCACGAGGATGACCGAGCGGGGAGCACGCGCCCGGGGCAGATAGCCGCTCTTGTCGAGGAGCGTGAGAAGGGGAAGACCGAACGCGAGCGTCTTGCCCGAACCGGTGCGACCCTTGCCGAGCACGTCGCGACGGTCGATGGCGTCGGGAATCGTGGCCACCTGGATGGGGAAGGGTTCGACGATGCCGTCCTTGGCGAGAAGGTCGACGAGGGGTGAGGCGACGCCGAGATCGGCGAACGTGGAGGGACGGGTGTCCATGGTGGGGGTGTTCTCCCTGTTTGGGCCACGGATACCGGTGTGCACCCATGGACGCACCGCAGTGCCCCTGCAACGTAGCAGG
>JAULXU010000055.1:1929-5515 GCA_032118285.1 Ilumatobacteraceae bacterium | reverse complement strand
GTTGGCCACGAGTATGCGGCGCACCGCATCGGAGTACCCGGCCGACACCTGCACGATGCTCGAGTGCTCACCGCGCGCCGACTCGTCGGCGGCCATCAGAAGGGCGACCTTGCGCTTCTTCTCGACCGTATGCGGTGCGATGCGCACGTCGTTCACCTTCTGACGACGAGGTGCCCCGAGCGCCACGGTGACGACACCGCCCTTCCCCGATGACGCCGCGGCGGCTGCCGCCTCCGCCGCCGCCAGCAGACCCCTCTCGGTCAGGTCCGCGGTATGGGCGTACCCCGTGGTGTCACCATGGATGACGCGGATCCCGGCGCCGGTGCTCCGTGCACTGGACACCTGCTCCACCTTGCCGTCATCGAGTCCGGCGGCCGTGACGCGCTTGTCCTCGATGAAGATCTCGGAGAATCCCGCCCCGGTACCCCGGCCGGCGGCCAGTACCCGGGAGAGGAGGGACGGATCGAACTCGGTGGTCAGGTCGACGATGCTCACGCCGGGAATCCTAACGATGTGCTCCTTCCCCCGGGTCCGTTGCCTCCTAGGGTGTGGGGCGCATGAACACGGATCCGCGGGGAGCCGCCGTCGAAGTGGCCCGGCGCGAACACCGGACCCACTGGTGGAAGGAAGCCAGCATCATGGCGGTCTTCTACGCCGTGTACACGCTGACCCGCAACCGGTTCGGTTCGATCACCGTCGGCGCCACCGACATCCCCATGGCGGCGTTCAACAACGCCATGAAGATCATCCAGGTGGAGCGCGCGCTCGGCCTCTTCCACGAGGAGTCCATCCAGGAGTGGTTCCTCCCCTACCGCGGGTTCATCCAGGCGTTGAACACCTACTACGGAGTCGCGCACTTCACGGTGACCATCGGGGTGTTCTTCGTGTTGTACCGCCTGCGCAAGGACGTCTTCCCGCTCTATCGCAACGCACTGGCCGCCACCACCGCCCTCGCCATCATCGGTTTCGCCATGTTTCCCCTCATGCCGCCGCGACTGCTCGACGAGCCGTGCCCGCCCGTCGACCACGGTGGTGCGTGCATCCAGCACGAACTGCGCACGTTCAACGGCGCGGAGAATTTCGGCTTCGTCGACACGCTCGCCGTGTACGGCGGACCATGGGACTTCGACGAGGGATCCATCGCCGAGATGTCGAATCAGTACGCCGCCATGCCGAGCCTCCACATCGGATGGGCCTCCTGGTGCGCCTTCGGCATGTGGCCCCTCGCGCGGCGGCGTTGGGTGCGCGCGGCCGTGCTCCTGTACCCGGCGTCGGTGCTCTTCTGCATCGTTGTGACGGGAAACCACTATTGGATCGACGGTGTCGGAGGTCTCATCGTTCTGGCTGCCGGATTCCTCATCGGCAATGCCCTCTTCCGCTGGAACCAGCGCCGCCTCGACGCCCGCCTCTCCGCCGCCGCCACCTGACACTCGCGGGCCCGCCGATAGCCTGAAACGCACTATGTCGATGCTCGACGGGATTTCAGAGCCCTCCGACCTGCGCGGGCTCTCCCACGAACAACTCGACGAACTGGCCGCCGAGATCCGCCGCTTCATCGTGCACGCGGTGGCCGGTTCGGGCGGACATCTCGGGTCGAACCTCGGAGCGGTCGAGTTGTCCATCGCCCTCCACCGGGTGTTCGAGAGCCCGCGCGATCCCATCCTGTGGGACACGGGACACCAGGCCTACGTGCACAAGATTCTCACCGGCCGCGCCTCCGGATTCGCCCGGCTCCGTCAGGAGGACGGACTGTCGGGTTACCCGAGCCGCGAGGAGAGTCGCCACGACTTCATCGAGAACAGCCACGCCTCGACGGTGCTGTCATGGGCGCACGGTCTGGCGGCCGCCCGGGATGCGGGCGTCTCGGAGCACCGCCACATCGTCGCCGTGCTCGGTGACGGTTCGATGACCGGTGGCATGGCCTACGAGGCGCTCAACAACCTCGGTCACTCGAAGTCCCGCGTCATCATCGTGCTGAACGACAACGGCCGCAGTTACGCACCGACCATCTCGAACCTCGTCGCCTCGGGCGGCGACACCGACGCCACCGCTGAGATTCCCCTCACGGACCGGGTCACGGGGCGACTGTCGAACCTCCTCACCGAGATCCGGATGAACCCCGTGTACGTGCGGCGTCAGCGCAAGCTGGAGAACTGGCTGCGGGACCTTCCGGGAGTGGGGCGCCAGGCCGAGCAGGGCATCGAGGCCTTCAAGGCCGCGGTGCGCGAGTTTCTCCAGCCGCCGTCGTTCTTCGAGGCACTCGGTGTGCGCTACATCGGCCCGGTCGACGGCCACGACATCGGCGCCCTCGAGCACGCCTTCGAGGCCGCGCTCGCCCGCGAGGCGGAGGGGCCCGTCGTGGTGCACGTCCTCACCCAGAAGGGACGCGGCTACAGCCCCGCCGAGGACGACGACGAGAAGCACCTCCACGACACAGCCACGTTCGATCCGCTCGCGGGTCCGACACAGGCCGGCGTCACCGGCTACACCCAGGCCTTCAGCGAGGCGATCGTCACCGCCGCCGAGAACGACCCGCGCATCGTCGCCATCACGGCCGCCATGCCCGGCCCGACGGGACTCCTCGACTTCCAGCACCGCTTCCCCGAACGATTCTTCGACGTGGGAATCGCCGAACAGCACGCCGTGACCATGGCGGCCGGAATGGCCACGGGCGGCCTGCGGCCCGTCGTCGCCCTCTATTCGACGTTCCTCTCGCGCGCATGGGACCAGACGGTGTACGACGTCGCGCTCCACCGTCTGCCGGTGGTGTTCTGCCTCGACCGTGCCGGCATCACCGGCGACGACGGCCCGAGCCACCATGGCATCTACGACATGGCGTTGCTCTCGAAGGTGCCGGGCATGCGTGTGCTCGCCCCGTCTTCGGTGCAGGAGCTGCGCCGCATGTTCGCCGACGCCATGGTGCTCGCCAACGACGGACCCGTCGTCATCCGCTACCCGAAGGGTGTCGCCCGTCAGGTGGCCGAGGGAGACATCGGTGAGGGTGTCGCCGCCCGCCGCCTGCGCGAGGGAGACGGCTCCGTCGCCATCTGCGCCGTCGGCAGAATGGTCGGAGCCGCTGAGGAGGCCGTCGAGATGCTCGCTTCGCGCGGAACGGCCGCCAGCCTCTGGGACGTCCGTTGTGCGGCTCCCCTCGACCCGGCGATGATCGCTGACGCGGCCCGGCACGGCGTGGTCATCACGTGTGAGGACGGCCTGCGGGACGGGGGCATCGGCGCCGCCATCGGGGAAGCCGTGCGCGGCATTTCACCCACGACGCGCACGATCACCCTCGGAGTTCCGACGAAGTTCGTTCCCCAGGCCAAGCCGGCGGCGATTCTGTCGCGCCTCGGTCTCGATGCCGAGGGCATCGCCGCCGAGGCGACGCGACTGCTCAAGGGTTGAGTTCCGGCGACGGCCTCAACAGTCCGTCGACGAGAGGACCCAGACCGAGTCGCCGTTGCCGATCTGGTAGCCGTCACTGTTGCCCGCACCGCCGCAGTCAAACCAGGAGACCTCTGCACCGTTGAGCGAGCTCCCCTGGTCGGCGGCGGGTTCGACCCCGTAGAGACCGATGCCGGTGTAGAGC
>JAULXU010000055.1:0-1919 GCA_032118285.1 Ilumatobacteraceae bacterium | reverse complement strand
CAGCCAGCAGGGCCAGGGCGTGAAGTGTTCCGGGAGCAACGTTCGGCACCCATGCCGGGTCGACCTCACACACCTTCATCATGCCCCTGTTGGGGACGAGAGTGCGGCCCGCAAGATCGAAATCAAAGATGCCAGACCCCATGTTGATGACTTTGATCGAGTAGCACTCGTCCTCGGTCTGGGCCTCCACCGACGACGCGCCTCCGATACCCACGACGGCCATCGCCGCGGCACCCACGAGGGCCATCCACGAACGGCGCGGCAGGGCCACGAAGGCCACACCGAGGCCGAGCAGGGTGAGAGAGACGGTGACGAGGGCCAGCCAGCCCCAGCCGGTTTCAGGAAGTGAGCACGGATCAATCATGGGACGCACCGTACTGAAAGCGCGTGGCGATGGATGGGAATCGGCTGTCGTCAGAAAGGGGGCGGGCGAATAGCGTGACTGTGTGCCCCTCGACCTCGCTCGGTATGCCTCGTATTCCCGTCTCGTGTTCCGGGACGAAGGAGACGGTGTGCTGCTGCTCACGTTGTCGAACCCGGGAAAGTTGAACGCCACCGACGGCGCCCTGCATCTGGAGCTGTCGCGGATCTTCGCCGACGTGGCCCGCGACGAGGGCGTGCGCGCCGTCGTCGTCACCGGTGAGGGCACGGCGTTCTCTGCCGGTGGGGACCTCGACTGGATCGACCAGCAGGTGGGCAACCACGCCCAGACGATGCGGGTGATGCAGGAAGCCGGCGACATCGTTCGGACGATGATCGACTGCGACACCCCCATCGTGTCCGCCATCAACGGTGTCGCGGTGGGGGCCGGATTGGCCGTGGCCCTGCTCGCCGACATCTCGATCATCGCCGAGGACGCCCGCCTCTCGGACGGACACGCACGCATCGGAGTGGCGGCAGGCGACCATGCGGTGGCCATCTGGCCGCTGCTCGTCGGGATGGCCAAGGCCAAGTACTACCTGCTCACGGCGGACTTCATCGACGGACGCGAGGCAGAGCGCATCGGCCTCGTGACGAGGGCGGTTCCCGCGGACCAGGTGCTGCCCGAGGCACTCGAGATGGCCCGGCGTCTCGCGCGCGGTCCACGAGATGCCACGCGGCTCACCAAGCGTGCTCTCAACCACTGGTTGCGCCAGGCATTGCCGAACTTCGAGGCGTCACTCGCGTACGAGATGCTCAACTTCCTGGGCAGCGATGCCGCCGAGGGCGTCGCCGCCGTGCGCGAGAAGCGGAAACCGGAATTCGGGCGGGGTGAATGAGCCTCGACCTCGCCCGCGAACTCGAGCTGGCCCGCGAACTGGCCGATGCCGCCGACGCCATCACGCTCCCCCATTTCGCCTCGCGGTCGTTCACGGTGAGCATCAAGGACAACGCCACAGAGGTGACCGAGATCGACCGCAGCACCGAAACCGCCCTCATGGAGATGGTGGCCGTCCAACGTCCGACGCACGCGTGGTACGGCGAGGAGCACGGCTCGGGCGGCGCGCCGGACGCGGATTTCACCTGGGTGATCGATCCCATCGACGGCACGTCCAACTACGTGCGCAGTGTGCCGGTGTGGGCAACGCTGATCGGGCTCGTGCACCGGGACATGGGGCCCGTGCTCGGGTTCGTGTCCGCACCGGCCATGCACTCCCGATGGTGGGGCGTGCTGGAGGGTGGCGCCTACATGAACGGCAGACCCATCCGCGCGAGCGATGTGTCGACTCTCGCCGAGGCATCGCTCTCGATCGTCGGTGAAGCCAGTTGGTACGAGGCGGGGCGCCGCGAGGAGATCGTCGCGCTGAAGAAGGCCGTCAAACGGGTGCGCGGATACGGCGATTTCTGGCAGCACATGCTGGTCGCCGAGGGCGCCATCGACATCGCCGTCGATGCGATCGGCCTCGGCCCCTATGACATCGCCGCTCTGATCCCCATCG
>JAULXU010000054.1:0-3006 GCA_032118285.1 Ilumatobacteraceae bacterium | reverse complement strand
CGCCGGGGAACGCGTAGTTCTCCAGCACGACCTGGTGGATGATTCCCGAGCCCGGACCCCAGAAGCCGATGCCGTACTTGGCGCTCACCGAGCGGAGAAAGTCGTACACCTCGCGGTTCTCGTCGTTGGCCACCTGCAGGTCGAGCTTGGCGCCGGCCTTGGCGAGGATGAGGTGGTCGCAGTGAACGGTGGAGGGCACGGATGTCTCGGGGAGACCGGCGGTCATGAACTGCAGGAGCGCCATCTGGGCGGTGGCGTCCTGCATGGCGACGCGGTCGGGATGGAAGTCGGCGTAGCTGCGACCGCGCTCCATCTCCTGACCGGCCGGGTCCGTGAGGTGATTGACGAGGATCTTCTCGGCAAGGGTCAGCGGCCGGCCGAGGCGCTGGCGACCGGTGGCGACGTTGCCCGGAAGCGAGGCGTAGACGCTCTCGACGAGAGGAAGAGGGGTGCCGGCGGAGACCTTCATGGCGGGACCTTTCTGTGGCAGGGCCGGGGTACTTGCGTTCGGCCCCGACATAGACAACTCTAATACAAGTGAGGACCATCCGCTATCACCAGATCGCCGAGGAACTCGGCACGCGGGTGCGCTCGGGCGAGTACGCCGCCGGTCGGGTGCTGCCGAGCGAGTCCGAACTCTCCGACGAATTCGGAGTCAGCAGGGTGACCGTCCGCAAGGCGCTCGAGATGCTGCGCGAGGAGGGACTCGTCGACGCGCGCCAGGGCTTCGGCTGGTTCGTCGCCGGTGAACCCGTGCGCCAACCGCTGGCACGCCTCGCCACGCTCGAGGAACAGATGCGCGACTCCGGGGTGAGCCCCGAGCGACGCATTCTCGAGTTCGCCTTCGAGAAGGCCGGTCGCGCCGTGGCCGCGGTGCTCGGGGCCGGTCAGGTGCTGCGGGTGCGGCGTCTCAACCTCGCCGACGGGGAACCCTTCGCCATCGTCACGGTGTGGTGCCCCGCCGACCTCGCCGCCACTCTCTCGCGCGCCGACGTCGAGCGCTCGCCGTTCTATGAACTGCTTGACATCCCCCTCGCCGGGGCCACGCAGACGATCGGTGCCGACGCCGCCACGCCGGACGAGGCCGGCCTGCTCGGCGTGCCGGCGGGATCACCGGTGCTGCGCTGTCGCCGCACGACGACGAGCGCAGATGGACGCACCGTTCTCGTGTCCGATCACGTGTTCCCCGCGCACCGCACCGAGTTCGTCGTCGACCTGCCCTTTGCCGATCAATCCATCGCCCCGAGCGGGTTGCGACTCGTCGACTAGTCAGGCGGCAAAGGCCGGGGCGCTCACCACGCGTCCCAGTGCAGCACCTTCGAGAGGGGCTCGCGCTTGGCCGGCTTGAAGTCCGTGCCGATGGTGTGGGCGATGGGGAACAGCCCGCCCTGGGAGATCTTGTCGTGGGGGATGCCGAGCAGGTCGGCGGCCTTCTTCTCGCCCTCGCCGATGAGGTGGATCGTCGTCCAGGCCGAGCCCATGCCGCGCTCGCGCAGGGCCAGCATGAAGCTCCACACCGCGGGGAGCAGCGAGCCCCATGCCGACGCGGTCATGAACGAGGGCAGGTTGTCGAGACGGCCCTCGATGGCCGGGATGAGCAGCAGGGGTGCGCGCTCGAAATTGTCGGCCAGGTAGCCGGCCGAGTCGCGCACGGCGTCCATGCGCTCGCCCCGGGTGTCGCCGGAGGCGTACTCGCGACCCGGCATCGAGGCGTACACCGCCCAGTTCTCGCGGTAGATGTCGGCGAGGGCCTTGCGCTTGGCGGCGTCCTCCACGACGATCCAGTGCCATCCCTGGGTGTTCGAACCGGTCGGGGCCTGCAGGGCCACCTCGAGGCATTCCTCGACCACGGCGCGGTCCACCGGCCGGTCGAAGTCGAGGCGCTTGCGCACGCTGCGGGTGGTGGAGAGGAGCTGGTCGGCGGTGAGGTTCAGGCGCATGTCGTCATCCTGCCAGACTCTGGCCATGAGCGACCGCGTCACCGTCACCATCACCGAGGGCATCGCCGACGTGAGGTTCAACCGTCCCGACAAGCGCAACGCTCTCGACGGCGAGCAGTTCGCCGCGATCGTCGAGGCCGGGGAATCCCTCAAGAACGACCGGTCGGTGCGCGCCGTGGTCGTGTCGGGCGAGGGCGCCTCGTTCTGTGCCGGCCTCGACTTCTCCTCGTTCCAGCAGATGGCCGGGGCGAGCGACGGGCCGAAGGGTCCGGCGGCCTCCGACATGGCGAAGGGTCGCATCACCCACCTCGGCCAGCAGTCGGCCTGGGTGTGGCAGGAGATCCCCGTGCCCGTCATCGCCGCCGTTCACGGACATGCCCTCGGTGGCGGGTGCCAGATCGCCCTCGGCGCCGACATCCGCATCGCCCATCCCGACACGCAGTTCTCGGTGCGCGAGACGTTCTGGGGTCTCGTGCCCGACATGGCGGGAACCGTGCTCATGCAGGGTCTCGTGGCCCCCGACAAGATGAAGGACATCGTCTTCACCGCGCGCATCTTCGACGGGCGCGAGGCCGAGCGCCTCGGGCTCGTCACGCGCCTGTCGGAGAACCCCCGCGAGGATGCGATGGCCATGGCTCGCGAGATCGCCGGCCGCAGCCCCGACGCGGTGCGTGGCGCCAAGGAACTGCTCAACAGGCTGATGAGCGACATGGCCGCGGCCCAGTTCGCGGCCGAGCGGCGCATCATCGGCTCGCTCATCGGCGGGGCCAACCAGCGCGAGGCGGTGGGCTCGTACTTCGAGAAGCGCGAGCCCGTCTGGGCCGACCCGGTCTGATCCTCCGCTCCGGCCGAAGCGCCCTGGTGGGCCGGCCAATTCCCATTGTCGGCGGCTCGCCGGCTGGATAGCCTCATCACTGCTCGGGCCAATGTCGTCCCGGGTGAACCCGTCACATCAGTGACCGCGTCAGCGGTTCATCCAGGAACACGACATCACATGAATCCCGATCTCCCCGCGCCCCACGGGCTCTACGACCCCCGCTTCGAACACGACGCGTGCGGCGTCTCC
>JAULXU010000053.1:0-8088 GCA_032118285.1 Ilumatobacteraceae bacterium | reverse complement strand
AGCGGGGATTCATCACGTATATGAGGACGGACTCGGTCACCCTGAGCGCCGAGGCCATCGGGGAGATCCGCTCCCAGATCGCACATAAATATGGTGAGACCCACCTGCCGTCGGCCCCCCGCACCTGGTCGAACAAGGTCAAGAACGCCCAGGAGGCCCACGAGGCCATCCGTCCCGCCCTTCCCCTTCGTTCACCCGAGGACGTCGCCGGCGAGATCCGCGGCACGGACCTCAGCGTGTACCGCCTCATCTGGCAGCGCACACTCGCCTCGCAGATGGCGGACGCCACCGGTACCACGGTGAGCGTGCGTCTCGGTGCGCAGGCCCGCGACACGGCCGGGAGTGATTGCGAATTCTCCGCCAGCGGCACCACGATCACCTTCCAGGGGTACCGCCAGGCCTACGAGGAATCCCGTGACGAGGGCGAGGCCGACAGCGACACGGACGACGAGAACGCTCTTCTGCTGCCTCCCCTGACCGCGGGACAGAACGTACCGATTGCGGAATGGTCGCCGCTCTCGCATGCCACCACCCCGCCGCCCCGCTACACCGAGGCCTCGCTCGTCAAGGAACTCGAGGCCAAGGGCATCGGTCGACCCTCCACATGGGCATCGATCATCTCCACCATGGTCGACCGCGGTCACTATCTGTGGAAGAAGGGCACGTCACTCGTGCCCACGTGGACGGCGTTCTCGGTGATCCGTCTGCTCGAGGACAACTTCGGTGACCTCGTGGACTACGACTTCACCGCCGGTGTCGACGAGGCCCTCGATGCCATCGCGCGCAGCGAGGTGCGCAAGGAGACCTGGCTGCGCGAGTTCTACTTCGGCGACGGCGAGCACAAGGGACTGCACGACATCGTCGCCGCACGCCTCGACTCGATCGATGCGGCCCTCCTCAACACCTTCGAGATCGGAGTGCACCCGGAGCGCGGCGAGATGGTCATCGTCAAGCCCGGTCTCTACGGTCCCTATGTCCGGTGCGGCGAGGACACCGTCGGCGTCCCGGACTCGATGACGCCCGACGAGTTGACCCTCGACGCCGCCGTCGCGCTGTTGGCCGCACCCAAGGGCGACGTGCCTATCGGGGAATGGGAGGGCCATCCCGTCTTCGCCAAGACGGGCCGCTACGGCCCCTACGTGCAATGGGGAACCATGGACGAACCGCCCGAGGGCATGGAGAAACCCAGGATGGTGTCCCTCTTCACCACGATGAACATCGAACGCATCACCATGCGGGATGCGCTCGACCTGTTGTCGCTGCCGCGCACCATCGGTGCCGATCCGGCCGACGGCGAGCTGATCACCGCCCAGAACGGCCGCTACGGCCCCTACATCAGCAAGGGCAAGGACAGTCGTTCGCTCCAGACGGAGGAACAGTTGCTGGAGATCACCCTCGACGAGGCGCTGGCACTGCTCGCCCAGCCGCGCCAGTTCGGCCGTGGGCGTGCGGCTCCCAAACCGCCGTTGCGCGACTTCGGCACCGACCCCGGCACCGGCCTGCCCGTCGTGGGCAAGGAGGGCAAGTTCGGCGACTACGTCACCGACGGCGAGGTGAACGCCGGTCTGACCCGTGGCGATCGCATGGAGTCGATGACGAACGAACGCGCCTTCGAGCTTCTGCAATTGCGTCGCGACTACATCGCCGAGAACGGCGGACCCAAGAAGAAGAAGTCCGGCGGACGGGGAGCGTCAGCGAAGAAGAAGACGACCAAGAGAGCGACGGCGAAGAAGGCCGCCGTGAAGAAGACGGTTGCCAAGAAAGCACCGGCGAAGAAGGCGGCTGCCAAGAAGGCCGCGTCGAAGAAGAGCGTCGTGACCGACGTCGGGGCCGACGACACGACCCCTGCCCCCGACGACTCCGGGCCCGACACTCCGTGAGCGGGCCGCTCTACGTCGCGCTCGAGGGGGTCGAGGGGTGCGGCAAGAGCACCCATGCGCGTCGCCTCGCCGACCGGCTCGGAGCCGTCGTCACGCGCGAACCGGGCGGCACCCGCATCGGGGCCCTGCTGCGCGGCATTCTCGCCGATCCGGCGAACACCGACATGGATGCGCGCACCGAGGCCCTCCTCATGGCAGCCGACCGTGCCCAGCACATGGCCGAGGTCATCGAGCCCGCCCTCGCCGCAGGATCGCACGTGGTGAGCGACCGCAGCGTGTATTCCACCCTCGCCTACCAGGGGCACGGGCGCGGTCTCGACCCGGGCCGCCTGCTCGACATCTCCGCGTGGGCCCTGCGCGGGCGCCTGCCCGACGTGGTCGTGCTGCTCGAGGTCCCCGACGACGTCATGCGAACGCGCCTCGCCAAGCGCGACCTCGACCGGTTCGAGCGCGAGGGTCCCGAGTTTTTCGAACGGGTCGCCGCCGGATTCCGCGCGTTGTGTGACGCCGACCCTGGGCGATGGGTGACGGTGGATGCCACCCTCCCCAAGGACGAGGTCGAGACCTTCGTGCACGCGGCGGTCGCCTCCCGTCTCGGTGGCTAGCCTGCCCGACGTGGCGTCGGTCTGGGACTCGATCAAGGGGCAGGACCGGGCAGTCGCGACACTGCGAGGCGCCGCGACGAGCGGTGCGCACTCGTTCATGCTCGTGGGACCCGAGGGCTGCGGTCGCGAAGAGGCGGCCCGGGCTCTCAGCGCGCGGATCCTTCTCGGCACCGACGACGCCGCGGACGAACGGGTGCGTCTCGTGATGCGGGGCATCCACACCGACCTCGAGGAGGTGCGCCGCGACGGAGCATCGATTCGCGTCGAGCAGGTGGAGGAAGTCATCGAACACGCGCCGCTGGCCGCCAGGGAGGGGCCCCACAAAGTGGTGATCCTCCACGAGATCGATCTCATGGCCCCCGCCCAGGTGGTGCGCCTCCTCAAAACGGTGGAGGAACCACCGGCGGGCGTGCACTTCATCCTGCTGGCCGACCAGATCACCGACCTGCTCGTCACCCTCGCGTCGCGATCGCTGGTGGTGCACTTCGCCGAGCTCTCCGCCGAATCCGTGTCGTCCATGCTCGTCGCCGAGGGCGTCCCCGCGGAGGCCGCCGCGGAGGCCGCCCGAGCGGCCCATGGGAATCTCGGTGCCGCCCGGCTCCTCGCCGGCGATCCCCGGGTGGGTGAGCGTCGCGAGTTCTTCGCCGGCATCCCGACGCATCTCGACGGCACGGGTGCCACCGCGGCCGGCATCGTCGACCGGATCCTCGCCGTGCTCGACGAGGTCGTCGAGCCCCTCAAGGAACACCATGCCCTCGAGGTCGCCGACCTCGAGGCGAGCTGGGCCGCGATGGGCGTGAAGCGCAGCCCGAAGAAGGCGCTCGACGACCGCCACAAACGCGAGATCCGCCGCCACCGCACCGACGCCCTGCGCTCCGGGCTCACGGAGATCGCCGGCGTGTACCGGGACGAACTCGTGCGCAACGATCACCTCAACCGCGCCGACACCTACGTGGCGGCGATAGAGCGCATCCACGACGCCATGCGACGCCTCTCGCTGTCGGCGAACGAGTCCATGCTCTTGCGCGACCTCGTGTGGTCCCTGCCCTCTCCTGACGCCGACGCCCGTTTCCAGCACGCCCTCGCGGAGCGGGCATGACCGTCGACAGCCCGCACCCCGGCCGCACTCTCGCCGACCGTCTCGCGATGGTGCTGGCCCTGTTCCTCGGGTTCGCCGGGGTGATGCACTTCGTGTCACCCGGGTTCTTCAACGACATCGTGCCGCCGTGGCTCCCGCCGAACGAGCTGTTCTGGACGTGGGTGTCGGGAGCCGCCGAGATCGTCGTTGCGGCCATGATCGTGCGGCGCTCCACCCGACGACGGGGGGCGATCCTGGCGGCCTGGCTGTTCGTGGCGGTGTACCCGGCGAATCTCTACATGACCTGGGACTGGCGTGACCGCACCACGGCCGAACAGGTGGTGTCCTGGGTGCGCCTGCCGTTCCAGTTCCTCTTCATCTGGGCCGCGGTTCACGTGGCCCGGCACATCTCGGGCCCCGACCGACCGCCGATTCCCGGCGACGTCGGGACGCTCCCGAGCGACACCCGATGAGGACCGGTGTGACGCGACGACGACCCGGTTCGAATCCGGCGTCTGTCCCCGCCCCGCTGAGGGTTCTCGCCGTCGCCGTCCCGCTCGGCGTCGCCGTCGCCAGCATCGTGTGGCGGTGGCCGGACCGTCTGCTGGAGGACAGTGGCGTGGCGCTGGCGACCGTGCAACTCGCGCTCGGATCGCTGTTGGCGTGGGGATCGGCCGATGCGTACCTCCGCATCCGACGCCGCCGTCTCTTGGTGCTCGAAACGGGGACGTCTCCCGCGCCGGGCACCGAGGCGTTCGTCCTCGCCCTGGCAGCGGCCCTGTCCGGCGACCGACGGTCGGTGATCGTGGTCCGATGCTCAGACGAGGACATCTCCGACGCCGTGGGGACCGTCAGGGCCGCCTGCCGAGCGTCGGGCAAGGTGTCCTTCGAATGCGACGGGGCCGCAACCTCCCGTCTGTGCGGGACCGACGACACGCTGACGGCCCTCTCGGTCGCCCGGGAGCGGTTCTCGGCTGATGCGCTCGCGCGCGGTTTCCGCGACACGGAGGTGCGGCAGTTCTGGAGCGTCCTTCTCCGACGCCGGGACCTCGTGCTCGTGGCCCGATCTCCCCACACCCTCGATGTCCCGACCCTGCCATCTGCGACGATCGACGCCCTCGGTGCGAGGGGATTGAGGATGGTGTGGGTCGGCTCGACCCACCCTCTCCCCGTCACCGATGGCATCGGCCCGGAGTTCGATTCCGACGCCAGCCGACACGTCGGTGGTCATCTCCGGCGCGATTCCGACGAGACGACCCTCCCCCCTCTCCATGGTGCGGCTGCTCTGCTCGACATCGTCGGTGACAGGACCGTCGCCGAAGCCGGCATCACCACCCGACTCGTCGCGGCGACCCGCGTGATGGGGCCCGGCCCGGGACCGGGCGAGAACTCCGACAAGGCGGCGGCCGCATTGTTGTCCGATCCCGAGTTCTTCTCGTCATCGGAACGGCGGGAACTCCACGACATCCTCCAGTTCTCGTCCCGTGGCATCAGGGTGCTCTCCCATCTCGCTCCCCCGATTCCGGAACACTGGAACCCGGCAGTCCTCCGCGACGCAGGCGCCGACGGCTTTCTGGCGGTCAAGCGTCGCATGTGCCTCCACCCCCACGAGATCGGCGATGAGGACGTCGCCTCCCTGCGTGCGGAACTCCCCCGCTCGTGGATGCTCGACATCATCTCCTCCCTCCGGGCCGACTCCTTCGACCGGGCCAGGGTGCTGCTCGGGCTCGCGGCGACACCCGACATCGTGGTGCGCTGGTCGGCGGCCGTGCAGTTGGTCAAGACCCTGTCGTTGGCCGAACCCGATGGCTTCCTCGCCCTCGTCGAGCGCGACATCGAAGCGGCTCCCCCCGGTGCCGACGACGTGGACCTGGCACTCGGTGCAGCGGGTTGGATCGCGGCTCGCCTGCGCGCCACATGGCCGGACCGATGCCTCCCGTTGTGGGACCGCATTCTCACGGAGGCATCACAACGGGACCCCTCGCACCTCGGTCTGAGCATCGCGCGGGGGATCCTGCTCGGCGCAGCCGATGCTCCGATGCCGACCATCGGGATGATCACGGACTTCCGGTCCCGGATCGGTGGTTGGTGGCTCGCCGACATCAAAATCGTCCATGCCGCCGCTCTGTGCGCAACGGTCGGATCGACCCATGCACAGACGCTGCTTGACGACATGTCGGTGTCGGACCACGAGCTGGTGCGCGAGACGATTCGTCTCGCGCAAACAGGAGTGCATGAGAGTCGGCCACCCGAACTCTGGACCTGGGGCCTCGAACCGCTCGAAGCCATCGCTACCCGACATCGCCAGGATGACGACACGCTGCGTCTCCTGGGGAAGGTGATTCTCGGTTACGGCCAGTCCCTGCGCGGCGACGTGCCTCTCGGGTCGGCACACCGCGACATCCTCGCGAGGCGGACCCCGGTGCGGCGGACCGGCACTGCGCCAGTGACAAAGTTTCACAATGAGACGAAGAAGACGACCCTGAGGATCGGCCCGACCTTCTGCATCAGGCAGGCCTCCATCGAGACGGACGCGCGTCACCGGCGAGCGTGGATCCGGGCGGCCCGTGCGGCCCTCGAGGACGCAGGGGTCTGACGCAGGACACCGCGGACCACGCCGGCCCTCGTGGTTCTCCCGGGACGTCGGCTTGACAACCGCGGCCACCCGTCCCCTACAGTTGTCCCCATGAGAAAAACCACACTGTTCACCACGGCCTTGGTGGCCGTCGGAACCCTGTTCGCATCCGCCGGCCTTGCCGGCGCCGCGGCCATCTCCGACGTCAACCAGGTCTCCAACTTCCCCGAAGCCGACTACGGCGACCTCGGCTGGACCACCGTCGCCGCCCATCCCAACGGCAACTCACTCGTCGTCTACTTCGGCTGGGAAGTCGAGGCCGGCTCTGGTTCGGACGGATTCGGCCATCACTACGCCCAGTTGCTCGGCCCCGACGGCGCACCGCTCACCGAACCGGTCAGTCTCGGAGACGACAGCACCGACTACTACTATTCTGCTCCCGCTGTCGTGTACAACCCGGTCACCGACGGCTGGTCCGCATTCCTCATCCCTCTGGACACGGGCAAGATTCTCCATCAGGCCATCAACACCGACGGCAGCCTGAGCGGGGCATCGACCGAGATTTGGGACTCCTCCACGTACCCCCTGCTCGCAGATGGTCGGACCATCGCCTACATGGCCCAGGCCAACGCCGTCTGGGTCGAGTCGGAGAATCACTTCCTCTTCTCGGCTGTGGTCGAATACATCACTCCGCTCACCAACACCAACGATGATGAGCAGTGGATGACCTTCACGGTGAGTTCGGCGGGCGCGCGACTGACCGGTCCGACCGTCGTCGGCGACGCCTACGAGGTCTATGCCAACGGACAGATGGCTTATTCACCCACGAGTGACCGGGCTCTGCTCGTCACCGTCGGCAATCTCGAGAGCGGCGACACGTACGCACCGTTCGGCCAGCTCGTGGACGGCAGTGGCGCCCGCGTGGGATCCACGATCCGCATCATCCCGAACGCCGAAGCTTCCCCGGTGGCCGGCGCCGGTGTGTCCTGGAACTCGTCCACCAACAAGTTCCTCGTCGTCTGGTCCTCGAACCGCAACAACAACTGCTCCACGCCGACCACGGAATGTGGAATGTTCGGACAGTTGGTCAATGCCGACGGCACCCTCTCGGGCGACAAGATCACCTTCTATTCCACGACCGACACCACCGAGGACTTCTACCGTCCCCAGCTGACAGCCAACGGCGCCTCCAACGAATACGTGCTGGCGTGGCACATGGGACCGAACTGGCAACCCGGCACCAACGTCTGGGCTCTCCGTGTGGACGGCACCGGTGCCCCCATTGGTGACGAGTTGAACGTGTCCGAGTCAGAGGGCGGGGAGAACTCCGTCCACCAGCGTCCGGCGATCACGCTCAACAACAACGCGTGCGCCTACGTGGTGACCTGGCAAGGCAACCCCGACGACCAGGCCAACCCGGAACTGCAGCACATCTACAGCCGCACCATCGAGACCGGTGAGAACTGTCTCCTGCCCTCCACCGGCATGGGCCAGACCACGACCCTCGTGGCCTTCGCCATGATGGCCGCCGGTGCACTGGCCATACAGACGGGACGGCGCCGCCGCCTCGCCTGACATCGAGAGACTCCAGTCCTGCGGGGCCGGATCGGATGCGAGAAATCGCCCCGGTCCGGCCCCGTCGGGTTTTGGCCCCGACATCGTTCGGTAGCATGGCGATTCCTCGCCCAGGTAGCTCAGTCGGTAGAGCAACGCACTCGTAATGCGTAGGTCAGGGGTTCGATTCCCCTCTTGGGCTCCGCCAGACAGTGGAGGCTTCCTCGCACATCGCAGATGTTGCTGCTCCGCACATGGACAGCGACATTGATCTTGCGGAGAGGGGAGGGGCGGCAGGTGTGATAGCGATTCTGTGGTGTCGAATCACTTGCCCCCGCCCGTTCCTCCACCTCCACCAATGAACGGACCGCTCGAGCGTGGGAATCTCCGTCAGGC
>JAULXU010000052.1:4533-6294 GCA_032118285.1 Ilumatobacteraceae bacterium | reverse complement strand
ACGGCCTGCAGACGATGTGCGAGGGCGGCGGCATGGCCAACGCCACGATCATCGAGCGCCTCGGCTGACGGGAGTCCGCCCCATGCCCACCTTCGGCACGGTCGTCTGGACGGCGATCGGTGCCCTGATGGTGTGGTTCATCTGGAAGGTCGGGCTCGCCATGCTCCGGTCGATGACATCGCTCATGCCGCCACCGCCGCCGGCGGGGGAGATGCGACGGATCAACGTGCGCTATCGCTGCGACGTGTGCGGTGTCGAACTGCGGATGGTGATGGCCCCCGACGAGGACCCGCCGCCACCCAAGCACTGCACGGAGGACATGATCGTCGTCGCGCCCATCGAGTGACCGGCGCCCGGGCCGGGGTCGTCGTCAGTGGTACTTGGTGGCGGTGTAGAGGCCACCGAGCATGGACATCAATCCGACCCCGAGGTACCAGTTCGAGCGTCCGCCCGGCACGGCACCCAGGTAATAGAGAAGGATGATGAGGGCCCCGGCCCCGAGAAGGACGAACATCAGCACCGGCACCCACTGGGGACTGTGGGCCACCGTCTCGGGCACGGGCGGGGTGTAGCGGCTGTTCGCCGTCGTCTTTCCCGCCGCGCCACCGTCCTGCTTGTCGCGTCGCGCTCCGCCCTTGGGGGTGGCGCGTCCGCCTGTCTTTTTCGTTGCCACGACACGAGTGTAGAACGCCCCGGCACCTGGTCCCGAAGATCTGGCGCCGGTGCCGGGGGCGACGGGTTCGAGGGGGCAGGCTGTGGGGGTGACCCGCATCCTCGTCATCGACAGCTACGACAGCTTCGTGTACAACCTCGTGCAGTACCTGGGCGAGATCGGTGCGGAACCGGAGGTGGTGCGCAACGATGCCGTCGGAATCGACGACGTGGCCGCCCTCGCCCCCGACGGGATCCTGCTCTCCCCCGGCCCGGGACGCCCCGAGGACGCGGGCATCATCTGCGATGTCGTGCGCGTCTTCGCCGGTCGCGTCCCCGTGTTCGGCGTGTGTCTCGGCCATCAGGCGATCGGTCATGTCTTCGGCGGGCGGGTGGTGCGCGCCCCCGCCCTCATGCACGGCAAGACGTCGGCGATCCTCCACGACGGCGAGGGGGTGTTCGCCGGTCTGCCGTCCCCGCTCGAGGCCACTCGATACCACTCGCTGGTGGTGGATGCCGGCACTCTGCCCACCGAGTTGCGGGTGACGGCCCGGACCTCCGACGGTCTCATCATGGGGTTGCGCCACCGGGAGCTCGAGGTGGAGGGCGTGCAGTTCCACCCCGAGAGCATCCTCACTGCGTCGGGTCGCGAGATGCTGCGCACGTTCGCGTCGCGATGCGGCCTGGTTCCCGCGCGCTGAGACGGGTCAGTCGGCAGTGCCGGGCGGCGCGGCCTGACCGACGGTGATCGTCACGGTCGAGTTGCGCGGCACCGACGTGCCCGCCGCGGGGCTCTGCGAGAGCACGAGACCCACCTTGTCCGGCGTGGTCGGCGCGTAGACGACGGTCACCTTCAGCGACGCGTTGACGAGCGTGGTGCGGGCTCCCGACTCGGTGCGGTTCACCACGTCGGGAACGGTCACCTGTCCCGAACCCGACGACACCCACACGGTGATGGGCGACCCGGCCGCGATCGGCGTGCCCACGACCGGGTCGGTGCGGATCACCTGGCCGTCGGGAACCGACGTGCTCGTCTCCTCGCGGAACTCGATGACGAAGCGGTACGGCTCGGCCTGCAGGAGGGTCTGGGCGGCGGCGTAGGTCTGCCCC